>NZ_JAMXIO010000008.1:0-132583 GCF_059651515.1 Oerskovia sp. 140933 | reverse complement strand
TCAGCTCGATGGCGACCTCAACCCCGTTCTCGGCGGCCGAGCGTCAGCCGCCCAGGGCGTCCGAGACGACCTGCTTGGCCTCGTCCTGCACCTGCGCCAGGTGCTCGGCCGAGACGAACGACTCGGCGTAGATCTTGTACACGTTCTCCGTGCCAGAGGGGCGTGCCGCGAACCACGCGTTCTCCGTCGTGACCTTGAGACCGCCGATCGCCGCGCCGTTGCCCGGGGCCTTCGTGAGCTTCGCGGTGATCTCCTCGCCCGCGAGCGTCGTCGACGTGACCTGCTCGGGGCTCAGCTTCGCGAGCGCAGACTTCTCCTCGAGCGAGGCCGGCGCGTCGACGCGGGCGTACCAGGACTCGCCGTACTGCTCGACGAGCCGGGCGTGGTGCTGCGACGGGGTCTTGCCCGTGGTCGCGAGGATCTCGGAGGCGAGCAGCGCGAGCAGCAGGCCGTCCTTGTCCGTGGTCCACACGCCGCCGTTCTTCCGCAGGAACGACGCCCCCGCGGACTCCTCGCCACCGAAGCCCACCGAGCCGTCGAGCAGCCCGGGCACGAACCACTTGAAGCCGACCGGCACCTCGTCGACGCGACGGCCCAGGCCCGCGCCGACCCGGTCGATGAGCGAGGAGGACACGAGGGTCTTGCCGATCGCGGCGTCGTCCCGCCACCCCGGGCGCGCGCCGCCGTACAGGTAGTCGATCGCGACCGCGAGGTAGTGGTTGGGGTTCATGAGGCCCGCGTCCGGGGTCACGATCCCGTGGCGGTCGGAGTCCGCGTCGTTGCCCGTCGCGATGTCGAACGTCGAGGCCGCGTCGGGGTCGGTCATCTTCTGCACGAGCGAGGCCATGGCGTACGGCGACGAGCAGTCCATGCGGATCTTGCCGTCCCAGTCCAGGGTCATGAAGCCCCAGCGCGGGTCCACCTGCGGGTTCACGACCGTCAGGTCCAGCCCGTAGCGTGGCCCGATCTCGCCCCAGTACTCGACCGACGCGCCGCCCAGGGGGTCGGCGCCGATCGAGACGCCCGCGTCACGGACGGCCTCGAGGTCGAGCACGTTCGCCAGGTCGTCGACGTACGCCGTGAGGAAGTCGTGGCGGTGCGTCGTGCCGGCGGTCAGCGCCCGGTCCAGCGGGAGGCGACGGACCTGGCCGGCCCCCGAGCGCAGGATCTCGTTCGCGCGGTCCGCGATCCAGCCCGTCGCCTCGGAGTCGGCGGGGCCGCCGTGCGGCGGGTTGTACTTGAACCCGCCGTCGCGGGGCGGGTTGTGCGACGGCGTCACGACGATGCCGTCCGCGAGCCCCGGGCCGCTCGTGCGGACCCCTTCCTCGGTGGCCGCTCCGTTGTGCAGCAGGATCGACTGGGACACGGCCGGGGTCGGAGTGAACGAGTCGCGCGCGTCGATGTACGTCTGGACGCCCGCCGCGGCCAGGACCTCGAGGGCCGTCTGCCAGGCAGGGAGCGACAGCGCGTGCGTGTCGCGGCCGATGAACAGGGGACCGTCGGTGCCCTGCGAGCGCCGGTACTCCACGATCGCCGCGGTGATCGCGATGATGTGCCCCTCGTTGAACGCGTGGTCCAGGCTCGACCCGCGGTGGCCCGACGTCCCGAACACCACCTTCTGCGCGGGGTCGTCGACGTCGGGGGAGAGGTCGTAGTAGGCGCCGACCACGGCGTCCACGTCGATGAGGTCCTGGGGCTGGGCGGGCGTACCGGCGCGTGGGTCCATGGACCGATCCTGCCACTGGTGGGGGTGTCGGTGCCGAGCAGGCGGTCGCGATTCGTCCGGGCCGGATTCTCGACCACGACCGCCTGGTCCGCGGACCGGCCCGACGACGTCGCGTCAGAAACGTAGGCTGGTCACCATGTTCCCGCCCCAGGTACCCACGACCGACGTGTCCGAGCTCGACGCCGAGCGCCCCGTCCCCGAGGGCGTCGTGCTCCTCGACGTGCGCGAGCAGGACGAGTGGGACGCGGGCCACGCGCCTGACGCCGTCCACATCCCCCTCGGCGAGCTCCCCGTCCGCTGGGGAGAGCTGGACCCCGATGTCCCGATCCTCGTGATCTGCCACTCGGGCGGCCGCTCGGCGCGCGCCGCCGCCTGGCTCAACCAGGGCGACTTCGACGCGACGAACCTCGACGGCGGCATGGCCGCGTGGGCGCAGCGCGGGCTGCCGATCGAGCGGTAGCGGGTCCGCCGGACCCCGCACCACCCCCTCATCCGCTCCCACTACACTTCCCCCATGGCCAAGAACTCGACGCCCGACTTCGTGCTGCGCCCCTTCGAGGGCCTCCCCGGCGAGACCGACTGGGTCGCCCTGCGGGAGGTCGTCCCGTCGGCCTCGGCACCCGCCCGCACCACCGAGGAGTTCGGCGCGCGCGACGTCCTCGTGGTGACGGTCCTGCCGGCCGGGTGGGCCGCGCTGCACCGTCAGGACGGCAAGATCCTCCTGGCGCTCCAGACGATCGCGGGCTCGGGGGACACGAGCCGTGACCTCGCGGCGGCGCTCCTGGAGGCCATCGAGGCCGAGCCGGGGACGTCGGTCGAGCTGGGCGAGCTGCCCGGCCCGGGCCCGCGTCTGCAGGACGTCCTGGACCTGTCGGTGCCGTTCGAGGTCACGGTCCACGACGACTTCTCGTTCTGGCTCGACCCGACGACCGACGTCACGCCGGACCTGAAGGCGTCGCTCGAGCAGGCGTCGGAGTCGATCGTCCCGACGGTCAAGCTCGAGTCGGTCGAGTCGGCGTACTGGTGCTCGATGAGCCGTGAGTTCCTGCGCTGGGCGTGGCCCGTGGCCGAGGAGGAACTGATCGACGCGATCTCGCGCCTGCACGCGAAGCGCGAGTCGGGTCTGGGCGGCGGCAAGTTCGTCGGGGCGTTCCGGTCGAGCGGCCTGCTGGTGCCGGTGTGGGAGCTGCCGCGGGGCACGCAGGCGGCGGACCTGGAGGAGCCCGTCCAGGAGCTCAAGGCGAAGCTGGACGCGGCGCTCGCGGTCACGGAGCCGCTCGACGCGAACGAGCGACGAGCGCGCGCGGGCATCGTGTCGCGTCAGGTCACGCTGCGCTGAGGTCGGACGCGCCGACGCCGAGGTTCTGAGCAGGGGGCAATACCTCGTCAAGAACCCGAGAACACCGTTCCCGGGGGGACTGTCGTGACTTTGCCACCATGTGTGTGGCAAACTGCGGGAAACTCTTTGCACTACTAGGCTGGACGGCGTGAACGCGGACCATCGGTCGACCGAGTCAGGAAAGAACCCCACCACCGGAACCACCGGCGAGGCCGTCGGTGTCCCCGCGAACGGGACGCACGCGCTCCCGGTGGCCAAGACCCCGCGTCCTGCGCTGCTCCCTGGGGGTGGCAAGCAGAAGCAGCGGGTCGCGGTGATCATCCCCGCCAAGGACGAGGCGCGCCGCATCGCGGCGACGGTGCGGGCAGCCAAGGCGATCCCGCACGTGGACCTCGTCCTGGTGGTCGACGACGGCAGCGAGGACAGCACCCAGCACGTCGCGCGCGAGGCAGGGGCCGTCGTCGTGCGGCACTCGCACAACCGCGGCAAGGCGGCGGCCATGGAGACGGGCGCCGCGGTGGTCGCGATGCGTGACGTCGCGGACCGCCCCGCTCGCCTCCTGCTGTTCATCGACGGCGACCTGGGGGAGACCGCGGTCAACACGGCGCCGCTCGTGGACCCGGTGCTGAACGGTGCCGCGGACATGTCGATCGCCCTGCTCCCGCCGCAGCCCGGTGCGGGCGGCCGCGGGATCGTCGTGGGGGCGGCACGTCGCGCGATCCAGTCGATGACGGGGTGGACGCCCACGCAGCCGTTGTCCGGCATGCGCTGCCTCACGCGTGAGGCGTTCGAGGCCGCGACGCCGCTCGCGCGCGGCTGGGGCGTGGAGACGGGGCTGACGATCGACCTGCTCCGCAAGGGGTACGTCGCGGTCGAGGTGCCGTGCGACCTGCGCCACCGCCCGTCGGGCTCGGACCTCAAGGGTCAGATCCACCGCGCGAACCAGTACCGCGACGTGCAGCTCGCGGTCGGGGCGCGCCGCATGCGCAGCGCGATCGACGCGCTGAGCGGCAGCAAGCACTCGAGATAGGTCGTTCACGACGCAGCGCCCGGGCGGTCTCCGCCCGGGCGCTGCGTCGTCCTAGCGGCCCGACGCCGCAGGTTCCGCGGCGTCGTCGGGTGCGCCGGCTCCGTCGGGCGGGGAAGGCACACGGCCCGACGACGTCGCGTCCGTCCGTCCCGTGCCCTCCCGGGTGTCGGGTGAGGAGCGCAGCGCGAGCAGCCCCACGAGCGGGACCGCCGCGAACAGCATGACGGTCGCGATGCGGACCCCGTAGTCGTTGACGACGGCACCGCCGAGGGCTGCGAGGAGCAGCGACCACAGCAGCGGCCGCAGGATCGGCCACTGCTCCTCGGTCCGCGCGAACCACCGCGGTGTCCAGCGGACCGCGCGCCACAGCATGAGCGCGGTCGCGACCACGATCACGAGGGTCAGCCAGGCGGGGACGCCGCTCGTCACCGTGCGCAGGGCGTACCCCGCCTTGCGGGCGATGGTCTCCCACGCGGTGCCGTCGATGACGGACTGCACGAAGATGCCCAGGTGCGATCGCTCGGAGGCGGGCTGCATCCAGTCGAGCACCCCGATGACGCCCACGAGCACGACTCCGGCGACGCCGATCAGGAACAGTCGTTGGAGCGTCACCCGGACGTTCGCGACGTGGAGCACGAGGACCGCGCACGCCGGCACGAGCACGAGCCCGCCGCCGACGTCGGCTCCGAGCGTCGGCCAGAGGTCGACGACCGTCGCGACCGCACCGATCCCCGCCGTGGCGAGGATCGCGAGGACCTTGTGCCCGCGTCGCAGGAGGATCGTCGCGACGGCAGCGGCGGTGAAGAGCGCCGCCACCACGTACACCGAGTACGTCGGGTTGCCGTAGCCGTAGAACCGCCCGCCCAGCGTCGGGGACGGACCGAGCGGGCTGCCACGGTGCAGCGGGGTGCCGAGGACCGCGTCCAGGGTCAGGACCACGAACGTGAGACCGGAGATCAGCGCGGGCCCGGCCCAGGCCGGCCGCCGCGGGGCGAGCGCGCCGACGCCCGCCACGATCGCGGTGCACCCGATCATCGACGCCCACATCGCGGCGCTCGTCGTGCCGAAACGCCACCAGGCCCACGTCGTCATGAGGAAGAGCCCCGCGGGCAGGGCCGCGAGGAAGAGCATCGACCCGTCCGCCACGGACCGGGCGAGGCGTGCCGACCAGGGGCGGGCGCCGGCGAGGCGCGGCCCCAGGAAGGCTGCTGCGGCGAGGATCGCGAGCGCGATCCACAGCGGGATCGTCGTGACGCTCCCCGCGACCCCGCGCAGCGCCTGGTCGCGCAGCGTCAGGTCGGAGAGCTGGTCCACCGACGTCGCGACGTCGGTGGGGCGCGGCGCCGACGACACCAGGGGAGCCCCGGTGAACTGCGGCGGCTGCGGCACGACTGCGGCGTCGAGGACGGTCGTCGGCACGTCGAGCAGGCGGACGACCCCTTCCCACTTGGTCGACGCGGCGGACAGGTAGCGTGGCGTGGTCTCCCCGGCCGTGTCGGCGAGCGCGACACCGAGGAACGGACGGGCGACGGCCGGGTTCCCGACGTCGACCACGAGGACCGTCGCCCCCGACGGGCTGGCGCGCAGCACCTGCCGGACCGTCGAGTCGATCGCGCGGAGCTCGGCGTCGCGGACGTCGGCCGCCGAGGGGCCGCTCTCGCCTTCAGCCGCGTCGCCTGCTGCTGCGTCGTCCTGTGCGGTGGTGCCGGTGAGACCGGCCTCCGCCGCCGCGGCGTCTTCCGCCGCGTCTGCCGCTGCGGCGTCGTCCACCCTGGCCGTCCCGAACGGCGCGGCCCCGGCGTCGACCATGGTCACGGGGCACGAGAACGCCGCGGCAGGGTCCGCGAGGGCCTGCTCGACCTCGAGGTAGCGATCCACGCTCCCGTCCGTCCGCGCCAGCGCGAGCGCCGCCCCGGGCCCGATCGCGGTCGCGCACACGTCGCCGTCGGCGAGCTGGTCGCCGAGCACACCGAGCCGGGGCCGGAACTCCGAGGAGGCCTGGAGGTCGGACAGGGGCTCCCAGCCGTCGACCGTCGCGGCACCCGACGTCGAGGTGGCGTCCGCGGCCGACACGCTCCAGGGGGCGCACGCCCAGGACCCGTCCTGCATCTCCCCGGTCACGGGCGCCCGCCCGGCCGACAGGGCGAGCCAGCCCGCGCCGACGCACTGCCCGTTGCGGCCCGTCACGCCGGGCGAGATGCCGCCCGCGCTCGCACCGTCGCGCATCATGCCCCACAGCGTCGGGGTCACCGCGGGGGAGAGGTCCGTCCAGCGGACCCCTGCCGTCCCGACGACGACCACGGCGGTGCCCGGTGCCGCGACGGGCTCACCGTGGGCCGACGGGACGGCGCCTGCGACGGCGGCCAGGTTCTTCGGGGTCGGGACGACGACGAGGGCGAGCAGGACCGTGGCGAGGAGGCCGCCGCCGACGGCGAGGAGCACCGCGGGCATGCGTCGGACAGGCGCGTCCAGCCGCGGGTCGAGCGTCGCGGGCTCGGGCTGCACGTCGCCGACCCACGCGGCGCCGATCAAGCACGCCGCCATGACCAGGGTGAACGCGGCCACGACGATCCCGGAGTCGTTGGCCAGGGTGCCCACGACAGCGACCGTCACCACGGCGACCACGGTCGTCCTGAGCTGGGGCCACGTGTCGTACTGCGTGCGCAGCCCTGCGGGGCGGAAGCGCACGGGGCCGACGAGCGCGAGGCACGCGACGACGCACAGGACCGCCGCGAGCGCGCCCGCAGGGTTCGCGACGGTCGCCCAGGCGCCCGCGGCCTTGGACGCGACGACGCCGAACGCGTCGCCGTCCAGCACGTTCCCGAAGAAGATGCCCAGGTGCGACGGCTTGCCCGGACGCAGCCAGTCGATCGCGGCCACGAGCCCCACGACCGTGACCGTGAGCACGCCCGCCATCAGGACCCGTCGGACGGTGAACCGCGCGCCCGCGACGCCGACCACGAGGACCGTGAAGCCGGGGACGAGGGCGATGATGCCCCCGAAGTCGGCGCCGAAGGCCGGCCAGCCGTCGACGACCACCGTGACGACGCCGATCGCGGTGGCAGCGGCGATCGCGGCCCGCCGCCGGCCCAGGTCGCCGAGGCGCGCGGCCACGGCGCCCGCGAGCACGAGCGCGCTGGCCGCGTAGACGGCGAAGGTCATGTTGCCGAACCCGTAGAACCGCGCCCCGAGCGACGGGGTCGAGCCCAGGATCGACCCCTGCTGGAGCACCGTCCCGGTGAGACCGTCGACCGTCAGGATCAGCCAGGTGATCCCCGCCGCCGCCGCGGCGATCCGCCACCGCCCCACGGGGAGCAGCCGGGAGACGAGCCAGGCCGCGAGGGCGACCGCGACCGTCCCGACGACGCACCACAGGGCCGCGGTGAACGTCGGGGCCGGCGAGACCCACCATCGCGACAGGGCCGCGAGGTAGGCCCCCGCCGGTGCGCTCGCCGCGAGCAGCAGGGAAGCGGTCGAGAGCCGCCTCGTGACGGGCCCCGGTCCGCCGTGACGGCGTCGACCGAGCAGCACCGTCCCGACGGCCGCCGCGGCGCCGAGCACGACGATCCCGACGAAGATCGGCAGGACGAACGTCGACGTCGTGCTCATCTCGTTCAGGTAGCGACGGTTCTCGACCGTGCGCTCGGTGCTCATGCGCCGCTTCTCGTCGACCTCGAACGGTGAGCCCAGCAGGTCGGAGACGTCCGCACCCGCGCTCGCACCGATCGTCGCGGCGAGGTCTGCGAGCGAGACGATCCCGGGTCGACGGGTCGAGGCCGACGCGAGCCAGCCCGCGGTGGTGGTGCCCTTGCGCCAGTCGACGACGACCTGGAGCCCGTGCGCCTCGACCGGGGTGTCCGAGACGCCCGCGACGACGACCGACGAGCCCGTGGGGATCGCCTCGACGAGCATGGCCAGCGTCTCGTCCAGCCCGCGCAGGGCCTCCCGGCGGTCCGCCGGGTCCGACGGGAGCTCGCCCAGGTCGGCGACCGTCACGGGGCAACGGGCGAGCTCGTCGGACGAGAGGTTCTCCAGGGCGGTCGTGTACCGCGCGACGTCACCGTTCTGGTCGGCGAGGGCGATGGCCCCACCGGGACCGACCGCCGTCGAGCACGTCCCCGTCGTCGCGATCAGCGAGCCCAGGGTTCCCGGGGTGCCCGACGTGGCGGCGACGGGGACCTCGTTCGGCTCGACGGCCGGGTCGACCGTCAAGGACTCCCACCCGTCGACGTGCGCCGGGCCGACGATGTCCGTGGAGGTCGCCTGGACGGTCGGCACGGGAGGGCAGTCGAGCGGGACGTACGACCCGGTCTCCGGCGTGGGCTCCGACGGCAGCGTCGTGGGGTCCTCGCTCGGTGCCGGCTGCGGCGCCAGGGACTTGCCCCCGGCCGACAGGGTCAGCCAGGCGTCGACCGGGCACGTCACGGTCGTCGCGGTCCGCACCGAGATCGACGCGGCGGACCCCTCGCGGAGCATCGACCACAGGGTCGGGGTCGACGCCCGGCTCACGTCGGACCAGTGGAGCCCGCCGACCCCGACGACGACCGTCGGGTCCGTGGGGGTCGGCGCCGTCGCGGGGTCGGCGGTCGCGGGCAGCGCCGTCCCGACGAGGGAGGCGAGCGCGATGAGCAGCGCGACGAACCCGCGACGACGGGTGCGACGAGAGGTCTGTGCGGGGGCCGGTTTCGTCACCTGACCAGCCTACGGGGCGGACGGAGGCGGCTGGGCGGGGCCGCGACGTCGGGCACCGATCCTCCACGAGGTCGGCGCAGCACGGCCTAAGGCGCCCCCGGGCGGGCCGGGGCTCTCAGGGCTCGCGCTCGAGCGGTGGGGCACCGGCGGAGGCGCCCGTCGGCTCGTCGGGGCGAGGGTCGGCGTCGGCCCCGCCCTCGTCCTGCGACCCGGGCGACCCGGGCGAACCGGACGCGGGCCCGTCGGGATCCGACGGGCCGGTCGGCTCGGGCGGCCCCGCGGGCGGTGCGGCCGACGTGTCGCCGGACAGGTAGCGGAGCCAGCCCGAGCCCGGGTCGCCCTCGACGACGAGCGCCCGGGTCAGGAGCGTGAGCGGGATCGCGAGGATCGCCCCGAGCGGACCGATCACGAGGGTCCAGAACACGACCGAGAAGAAGCTGAGCGTGAGGCTCAGGTTCACGGCGTCCGCCACGAACTTGGGCTGGACGAGCACCTGCAGGACCACGTTGACCACGCAGTACACCGCGACGACCGCGAGGGCCAGGGGCCAGCCGCCCACCACGAGCGCCATGACCGTCGGTGGGACCACGCCGAGCACGAACCCGATGTTCGGGACGAAGTTGGTGACGAACGCGAGGATCGCCCAGACGGCGGGGGCGGGGACACCCATCCACCACAGGGCCACGCCGTCGATCACGGCCACGACCGCGCCGAACGACGCGTTCACGACGAAGTACCGGCGGACCCCCGAGTTGTACGCGGTGATCCGGTCGAGCGTCGCCGGGCGCTGCCCGCCGAAGCGGGCACGGGCGTCCTGGTACCGCGTCGCGTCGGCGGCCATGAAGATCACGTAGGCGAGCACGAAGAAGAAGGCCGTCAGGACCGTCATGGCCGTCCCGCCGACGCTCGCCGCGAGGCCTGCGAGCGTGCTCGGGTCGAGCCAGGACGCCAGGGCCTCCGTCACCTGCCCCTCGACGCCGAACGACTCGAGCCACGCCGTCGCCTGCTCGACCATGGTCGACAGGTCGTCGAGGTACTGCCCCACGAGACCCGCGAACTGCACGCCCGCGAACGCGAGCAGCGCGGCGAGCGCCCCGAGGATCAGGTACGCCACGACGATGGTCGCGGTCGTCGCGGCCCAGCGCGGCCAGCCACGGCGTTCGAGCGGTGCCCGCACGGGCTGCACGATGATGACGACGACCGCCGCGAGGGCGAGCGGGCCGAACAGGCCGCGCGCGAGGTAGACCCCCGCGAGGACGATCACGGCGGCGGCCAGGCTGAGCAGGGTGCGGGTCGAGGGCGCCAGGCCCGGCGGCCGAGGGGCGTCCTGCAGTGCGGTCATCTAGGGGGTGCTCCTCGGTCGGTAGGTCAGGACGAATGATGCCGGGCCGTCAGGCCGTCCGCACGACGAGCCCGCCCGGCTCGACCCAGGCCTCGAGCTCGACGGCCCGCCCCAGGAGGTCGCCGTCCACCTGCGCCTGCTCGCCGCCCTCGACACGGACACGGACCCGCCGGGCGCGTGCGTGGTCGATGCGGCCGATCTTGGCGGGCAGGTCGTTGCGGACACCGAAGCCTTGCATGACGACGTCCCCGAAGAGCTGCGCCCACCCGACGACGCCGCCTCGGGTGTCGATCGCGGCGATGTCGAGGATGCCGTCGTCGAGCACCGCGTCGGGCAGGAGCGTGATGCCCCCGGGCAGCTTGCCGCAGTTGCCGATCAGCAGCGTCCGGAGCTTGGCGTTGACCGGCGGGGTGTCGTCGAGCTGGATCGTCGCGCGCAGGCGGCGCCCGTGCAGGTGGCGGATGCCGGCCACGAAGTACGCGACCCAGCCCACCCTGGCCTTGAGGGTCGCGTCGGCGTCGGCGACCATGGCGGCGTCGAAACCCAGCCCGGCGATGACGAGGAAGATGTGCTCGGTCTGCGTGTCCGGCTCGGGGGGCGCGTCGGCAGCGGCGCCGTCGACGCCCGTCCCGTCCGCGGCCGGGTCGGCGTCCAGGGCGTCGACGACGACGCCGTCACCCGCCGCGTCCCGTCCCGGGGCGCCGGTCCGCGCCGTCTCGCGCGCGGCGCCGTCGGGCTCGGCGAACTCCAGGACGCGCGCCCAGCCCACGTCGATCACGCGGTCCGCGCCCGCGACCACGATGCGCAGGGCCTCGTCGGGGTCGGCGATGGGCAGGTCGAGGTTGCGGGCGAGGAGGTTGCCCGTGCCGAGCGGGATCAGGCCCATGGGCCTGCCCGTGCCGACCATGGCCTCGGCGACCGCGCGGACGGTGCCGTCCCCGCCGACCGCGACCACGACGTCGGCGCCGCGTGCCAGGGCCTCGCGCGTCTGCCCGACGCCC
This sequence comes from Oerskovia sp. 140933, assembly GCF_059651515.1. Taxonomy (NCBI): domain Bacteria; kingdom Bacillati; phylum Actinomycetota; class Actinomycetes; order Micrococcales; family Cellulomonadaceae; genus Oerskovia; species Oerskovia sp. 140933. The sequence goes on along the minus strand of NZ_JAMXIO010000008.1, from coordinate 121,453 downwards.
GGGTCCTCGATCGTGGTCTCGAGCCACAGGGGCTCGGGCAGGTCGGCCTCGGCGCACACGCGCCGCACGGTCCGCTCGAGGTGCGCGACCGCGGGCTTCGACGGGTTCGCGACGAACGCGATGAGCTGGCCGACGTCCTCGGCGAGCGCCTCGGCGACCGCGAGCGGCGGGTCGAGGCGGCGCCGGCGCCGCTGCTGGGACCAGACTGCCAGCGCGACGGTCAGCGCGACCGCGGAGATCGTGACCGCAGCGACCCCCAACCACATTTCCCAAGCCATGTCCGACACGGTAGCGCCAGGGGTGCCGGCGGCGGCGCCCGAGGCCGCAGAAGGTGACGTACCCGACCGTGCCCGTGCCGCGCCCGCCCGCACGTTGGATACCCTCTAGAGGTGATCGATCTTCGACTTCTGCGCGACAACCCCGACGTCGTCCGCGCCAGCCAGGTGGCCCGTGGCGACGACCCCGCCCTCGTGGACCAGGCGCTCGACGCCGACTCCCGCCGTCGCAGCGCGCTGACGGACTTCGAGCAGATGCGCGCCGAGCAGAAGTCCCTGGGCAAGAAGGTCGCCCAGGCGAAGGGCGACGAGAAGACGGCCCTGCTCGCGCACACCAAGCAGCTCGCGGAGGGCGTCAAGGCACGCCAGAAGGACGCCGACGATGCCGAGGCGCAGCTCAAGGCGATCCTGTACAAGATCTCGAACGTGATCGCGGGAGCCCCTCCCGGCGGCGAGGACGACTACGTCGTCCTCCGCGAGGAGGGCACCGTCCGCGACTTCGCGGCCGAGGGCTTCACGCCCCGCGACCACCTCGAGCTGGGCGAGGGCCTGCGCGCGATCGACACCGAGCGCGGTGCCAAGGTGTCGGGCGCGCGGTTCTACTACCTCACCGGCGTCGGGGCGCGCCTCGAGCTCGCGCTGCTCAACGCGGCCATGGACCAGGCGACGCAGGAGGGCTTCACGCCCGTCATCACGCCGACGCTCGTGCGCCCCGAGATCATGCAGGGCACGGGCTTCCTGGGCGAGCACGCGGACGAGATCTACCGCCTGGAGGCCGACGACCTGTACCTGGTCGGCACGAGCGAGGTCGCGCTCGCGGGTTATCACTCGGGCGAGATCCTCGACCTGTCCGACGGACCCAAGCGCTACGCGGGCTGGAGCGCGTGCTACCGCCGCGAGGCCGGGTCGTACGGCAAGGACACGCGCGGCATCATCCGCGTGCACCAGTTCCACAAGGTCGAGATGTTCAGCTACGTCGACCCCGCGGACGCCGAGGCCGAGCACCAGCGTCTCCTCGCCTGGGAGGAGGCCATGCTGCGCAAGTGCGAGCTGCCGTACCGCGTGATCGACACCGCGGCGGGCGACCTGGGATCGAGCGCGGCCCGCAAGTTCGACTGCGAGGCCTGGCTGCCCACGCAGGAGCGCTACCTCGAGCTGACCTCGACCTCGAACTGCACCACGTTCCAGGCCCGCCGCCTGGGCGTGCGCGAGCGCGTCGAGGTCGACGGCAAGACGGAGACCCGCACGGTCGCGACGCTCAACGGCACGCTGGGGACGACGCGCTGGATCGTCGCGATCCTCGAGAACCACCAGCAGCCCGACGGCTCGGTCCGCGTCCCGGAGGGCCTGCGGCCCTACCTGGGCGGGCTCGAGGTCCTCGAGCCGGTCGGCTCGCCGAAGGGCTCCTCGAAGGGGACGGCGTGACGGGCCCCTCGCAGGCTGTCACCAGCACCACCCGGCCCGACGCCGCCGCCCCCGCGGGCGCGCCGTCGCACCCGGGCGAGGTGGCGCCGTCGGGCACGGCTCCTGGCGCCGGCGAGACCGCTGCGGTGTCCCCGGCGCGCCCGGGGGAGGGCCCGCTGCTCGTTGCGCTCGACATCGACGGCACGATCCTGAGCCACGAGGACGTCCTGAGCGAGGGCGTCGTCGAGGCGATCGCGGCCGTGCGGGCCGCAGGGCACCACGTGATGCTGTCGTCGGGCCGCTCGCTCATCGCGGTGCTGCCCATCGCGGAGCGCCTGGGCCTCGACGAGGGCTACATGGTGTGCTCCAACGGGTCGGTGACGGCCAGGTTCGACGCGTCGTCGCCCACGGGCTACGTGGTGGACGAGGTCATCACGTTCAACCCGGAGAACGCGCTGCGGCTCCTGCGCGACCACCTGCCCGACGCGCTCTTCGCGGTCGAGGACGTGGGCGTCGGCTTCCGCATGAACGACCTGTTCCCCCACGGTGAGCTCGACGGGGAGCACCGGGTCGTGGACTTCGAGGAGCTGTGGTCGGGCGAGGTCACGCGAGTCGTGGTGCGCGGGCCGGGCGCGACGAGCGAGGAGTTCAGCGAGCTCGCGAGGTCCCTCGGGCTGAGCGACGTGACGTACGCGGTCGGGTGGACGGCCTGGATGGACATCGCGCCGCTCGGGGTGACCAAGGCGAGCGCGCTCGAGCGTGTGCGCGGGCTGCTGGGGGTCGCGCCGGGTGCGACCGTGGCCGTGGGCGACGGCAGCAACGACATCGACATGCTGCGCTGGGCCGGTCGCGGGGTGGCCATGGGGCACGCCGAGCCCGAGGTCAAGGAGGCGGCCGACGAGGTCACGGGCAGCATCGACGAGGCCGGTGCGGTCGCGGTGCTGCGCAGCCTGGTCTGAGGGCTCGCGGGCTGCTCGCGCGGGACCGGCCGGGCGCTAGGCTGCGCGCGTGAACGCCACCGCCACCGTCCGCCGGGCCACCCTCGACGACCTCGACGCGGTCTGGCCCCTGGCCCGGGACTTCGCGACGTCCTTCCGCCCCGAGCGCGAACCCTTCGAGGCGACGTTCCGGTCCCTCCTGACGGCCCCCGACGCCCTGCTGCTGGTCGCGGACCGGGGGAGCGGCGCCGTCGGGTACCTGCTGGCGCACCGGCACCCGACGTTCCTCGCGAACCGCCCCGTGGTGTGGGTCGAGGAGGTCGCGGTCGACGCGGCGCTGCGCGGGCACGGGGTGGGCCGGGGGCTCATGACGGCGGCCGAGGACTGGGCCGTGCGGTCCGGTGCGGCGTACGTGGCGCTCGCGAGCAGACGGGCGGGCGACTTCTACCTGGCGCTCGGGTACGAGGACTCGGCGACGTTCTACAAGAAGAACGTCTCGCCGCGGTAGAGGAGCGGCGTCGAGGTCCGGGGGCCGGGCCCTCCACCTCGACACCGGCCCCCGACCTCGGGCCGAGCGTCAGTCGCGCGCGGTCAGGACGAGCGGACCGTCCTCCGTGATCGCGACCGTGTGCTCCGAGTGCGCCCCGCGCGAGCCGTCGGCGCTGCGCAGCGTCCAGCCGTCGGGGTCGGTGAAGATCTCGTCGGTCGTCTCGAGGAACCACGGCTCGATCGCGATCACGAGGCCCGGCTTGAGCGGGAACCCGCGGCCCTTGCGGCCGTCGTTCGGCACGTGCGGGTCGCCGTGCATGGTGCGACCCACGCCGTGACCGCCGAAGTCGGTGTTGATCCGGTAGCCGGCCGCGCGGCCCACGGCCGCGATCGCGGCAGAGATGTCGCCGACCTTGTTGCCCGGCTGAGCGGCCGCGATGCCTGCGGCCAGCGCCTCCTGGGTCGTCTCGATGAGCTTGCGGTCGGCCGCGCCGCGGTCGCCCGGACGCGGGGTCCCGACGACGAGCGACACCGCGCTGTCGGAGACCCACCCGTCGACCGACGCCGCGAAGTCGAGGCTGAGCAGGTCGCCATCCTGGAGGCGGTAGTCGAACGGGAGGCCGTGCAGCACGGCGTCGTTGACCGACGTGCACAGGACCTTGCCGAACGGGCTCGCCCCGAACGAGGGGTGGTAGTCGATGTAGCAGGACTCGGCGCCGCGCTCCGCGATCATCTTGTGCGCCATGGCGTCGAGCTCGAGCAGGTTGACGCCGACCTTGGCCGCCGCGCCGACCTGCGTGAGGACGTCCGCGACGAAGCGGCCCGCCGGACGCATCTGCTCGATCTCGCGGGGGGTCCTCAGCTCGATCATGGTGTTCCTCTCGGTGGGTGGGTGCTCGTGCCGGGTCGCCGCGGGTGTCGCGGCGTCGTCCGGCCTGCTCCCAGGGTGTCACGGGAGGGCCCAGGAGGTGCAACCACGGGCGGCGCAGATCGTCGCTCCCGGCCGACAGTGGGAGAATCGCTCCTCGTGGCAGGAATCGACGAGGTGGCTCAGGCAGCAGGCGTGTCGACGGCGACGGTCTCGCGCGCGCTGCGAGGGCTGCCCAACGTGTCGGCCTCGACGCGGGCCCGGGTCCGGGCGGAGGCCGAGCGGCTGGGGTACGTCCCGTCGCCGTCGGCGGCGTCGCTCGCGACGGGGCGGACCCGGACGATCGGTGTCATCACGCCGTGGGTGAGCCGCTGGTTCTTCGCGAACGTCATCGAGGGCGCCGAGCGTGCGCTGCGCTCGGTCGGGTACGACGTGCTGCTCTACACGTTCGAGGTCGACGACGGGCGCCCGCGTCGCACGGTCGACCCGACGGTCCTGCGTCGGCGGGTCGACGGCACGCTCGTGGTCGGGCTCCCGCTCGAGGACGACGAGGTGGCCTCGCTCGTCGCCCTGGGGACGCCGCTGGCCTTCGTGGGCTCGGGGCCCGCGGACCAGGTGACGGTCCGGCTCGACGACGTGCGGACCGGGTCGCTCGCGACCCGCCACCTGCTGGACCTGGGGCACCGTGTCGTCGGGCACATCACGGGCCAGCCGGACCTCGTCTCGTCCTGGTCGCCGCCGGTCGAGCGGTCGACGGGGTACGAGCGCGCGCTGCGCAAGGCCGGGATCGAGCCGTCGCCCGACCTGGTCGTCAACGGGGGCTTCGACGTCGAGGGGGGCAGGTCGTCGACCAAGGAGCTGCTGCGCCGGCGTCCGGACGTCACGGCGGTGTTCGCCGCGTCGGACGAGATGGCGATGGGGGCGATCCTCGCGGCGCGCGACCTGGGCATGGACGTGCCCGGGGACCTGTCGGTGATCGGCGTCGACGGGCACGACCTGGGCGAGCTGGTCGGGCTCACGACCATCGGGCAGGACGCCTACCAGCAGGGAGCCGACGCGTCGATGCTGCTCATGGAGATGATCAACGGCGCCCCCGTGCCCGACAGCCTGACGTACCCCACGCACCTGGTCCGGCGGACGTCGACGGCGGCGCCGCGCCGGTCCTGACGGCGGGGCCGCGTCGGTCGGCCCGCACCTCTGCGGACGCTCGGAGTGGAAGCGCAACCACCGTGGGCGGTTGCGAGGTCCCATGAGTAACGGAATCGTTACTCGCGAACCGACCTCTTGGGCTTGCGCAACGACGATGTAAACGCTTGCATTGCAGAGGGCGGTCCACGTCGAGGACGACGGACCGAGGCAGCCGCGGGCCGACCGCGATGTCAGCACCACAACGTTGTGGAGGAAATGTCATGACCAGCAGCAGACTGTCAGTCAAGCGCCGCGCGCTCGCGGCCGTCGCCGGTGGAGCGAGCCTCGCCATCGTGCTCACCGCCTGCTCAAGCGGCGGCAGCGGAGACGACGAGAGCTCGAGCGGAGGGGAGGCGTCGAGCATCGACTGCGCCCCCTACGAGGAGTTCGGCGACATCGACGGCACCAAGGTGCACGTCTACACGTCGATCGTCGACCCCGAGGGCGCGACGATGCAGGCCTCCTTCGAGCCCTTCACCGAGTGCACGGGCGTCGAGATCGACTACGAGGCCTCCCGCGAGTTCGAGGCCCAGCTCCTCGTGCGCGTCAAGGCCGGCAACGCCCCCGACATCGCCTTCCTCCCGCAGCCCGGCCTCCTCCAGACGATCGTCCGGGACACGGGCACCATCGTCCCCGCCCCCGAGTCCGTCGCCAAGAACGTCGACGAGTTCTTCGAGCCCACCTGGAAGGACTACGGGACCGTCGACGGCGTCTTCTACGCGGCCCCCATGGACGCCAACGTGAAGTCCTACGTCTGGTACTCGCCCGCGGCGTTCGCCGACGGCGGCTACGAGATCCCCGAGACCTGGGACGACCTCATCGCGCTCTCCGAGCAGTACTCCGAGGACAACGACGGCGCGCTCCCGTGGTGCGCGGGCGTCGAGTCCGGGGACGCGACCGGCTGGCCCGGCACCGACTGGGTCGAGGACATGATGCTCCGCACCGCCGGCCCCGACGTCTACGACCAGTGGTACACGCACGAGATCCCGTTCAACGACCCGCAGGTCGTCACCGCGTTCGACACCGCCGGAGAGGTCCTCAAGGACCCGGCCATGGTCAACGCGGGCCTGGGCGGCGTCGACTCGATCGCCACGACCCCCTGGACCGAGGCGGGCATCGGCCTGCTCGACGGCACCTGCTTCCTCCACCGCGCCGCGAACTTCTACCAGACGCAGTTCCCCGAGGGGACGGACGTCTCCGAGGACGGCGAGGTCTACGCCTTCTACCTCCCGACCAACCAGACCGACATCAAGCCCGTCGAGGTCGGCGGCACGTTCGCGGCGGCCTTCAACGACCGCCCCGAGGTCCAGGCCTTCCAGACGTACATCTCGAGCGCCGACTGGGCCAACGCCAAGGCCAAGGCCACGCCCAACGGCGGCTGGGTCAACGCCAACCTCCAGCTCGACCCGGAGAACCTCGCGACCGAGTTCGACCGGCTCTCGGCGTCGATCCTCACCGACGAGAACTCCATCGTGCGCTTCGACGCGTCCGACCTGATGCCCGGGGCCGTCGGTGCCGGGACGTTCTGGACCGGCATCGTCAACTGGCTCACCGGCCAGAGCACGCAGGAGGTCGTCGACCAGATCGAGGCGTCCTGGCCGACGTCCTGACCGACGTCGCCCCCAGCACCACGGGGTGAGGAGCCGGGGCCCGTCGTCCACGCGACGGGCCCCGGCTCAGCACGTCCCGGCCGCTGACGGAGCACAGAGCAGCGCCCCGCCCGCCGCGACCACGACCGCGGGCGACCGAACCACCCCAGCCCGCCGACGCCGTCGGGCAGACCGGAGGCCCACATGGACTTCTTCACCTCACCGGAGACCACCGCCGAGAAGCTCGGCCTGATGGTCTTCGCGATGCTCCTCTTCGTCGTCGTGATGGGAGGACTGCTCTTCGCCGTCGACAAGCCCAAACGCGTCCCGCGCTGGGTCGTGGCCCTCTGCTTCGTCGGGCCCGCCGTCCTGCTCGTCGTCGGCGGACTCGTCTACCCCGGGATCCTGACGATCATCTCGTCGTTCAAGAACAAGACGGGGGCCGAGTGGGTCGGCCTCGACAACTACGTCACGGCGTTCACGACCGACCAGTTCCAGATCGTCCTGCGCAACACCGCGCTGTGGGTCGTCCTCGTACCCATCGTGTCCACGTTCATCGGCCTCGTGTACGCCGTGCTCGTCGACCGCACCCGGTTCGAGAAGCTCGCCAAGGCGCTCGTCTTCCTCCCCATGGCCATCTCCATGGTGGGCGCGTCGATCATCTGGAAGTTCGTCTACGAGTACCGCCCCGACCAGCCGGGCATCCAGCAGACAGGTCTGCTCAACCAGCTCCTCGTGTGGCTCGGCCTGGAACCCCAGCAGTTCCTCATCAACCAGCCCACCAACACGCTGTTCCTGATCGCCGTGATGGTCTGGATCCAGACCGGGTTCGCCATGACCATCCTCTCGGCCGCGATCAAGGCCATCCCCGACGACATCGTGGAGGCCGCCCGCCTCGACGGGCTGCACGGCGTCGGGATGTTCCGCTACATCACGGTGCCCAGCATCCGTCCGGCGCTCGTCGTGGTCGTCACGACCATCGCCATGGGCACGCTCAAGGTCTTCGACATCGTCCGCACCATGACGGGCGGCCAGTTCGGCACGTCCGTCGTCGCGAACGAGTTCTACACGCAGAGCTTCCGGCTGGCCAACGAAGGGCTGGGGGCCGCCCTCGCGGTCATCCTGTTCATCCTGGTCATCCCGATCGTGGTCTACAACGTCCGCCAGCTCCGCCTCTCCGAGGAGGTCCGATGACCGCCGTCCCGCCCACGCTGCCCACATCCCTCGACGCCGACGCCTCGCACGACATCCAGCGGGTCGGCAGGCTCTCGCGCGCCGAGCGCCGGGCCATCGCCGTCAAGGGCAAGCTGAGCTCACCGTGGGCGTCGGCGATCGCGATCATCATCGCGATCCTGTGGACCGTCCCCTCGATCGGCCTCCTCGTCACGTCCTTCCGCCCGGCGATCGACATCCGCAGCTCCGGCTGGTGGACCGTGTGGACCGACCCCCAGTTCACGCTCGACAACTACGACGACGTCCTGTTCGGCTCCGCCGACCTCGCGTCGTTCTTCGTCAACTCGATCGTCATCACGCTGCCCGCGGTCGTCATCCCCATCTCGATCGCGCTCCTCGCGTCCTACGCGTTCGCCTGGATCGACTTCAAGGGTCGCAACCTGCTGTTCGTGGCGGTCTTCGCGCTCCAGATCGTGCCCATCCAGATCACGCTCATCCCGCTCCTCTCGGCCTACGTCGACGCGGAGATCAACGGCACGTTCTGGACCGTGTGGCTGTCGCACTCGATCTTCGCGCTGCCGCTCGCGATCTTCCTCCTGCACAACTTCATGAAGGAGATCCCGGCCTCCCTCATCGAGGCCGCCCGCATGGACGGTGCGGGGCACGTCAAGATCTTCTTCCAGGTCCTCCTGCCGCTCCTGGTCCCCGCGATCGCGTCGTTCGCGATCTTCCAGTTCCTGTGGGTGTGGAACGACCTCCTCGTCGGCCTCACGTTCGCCAACCAGGACTCCCGCCCGCTCACGGTCGCGGTCGCCGACCTCGCCGGCACCCGCGGCAACGCCTGGCACCTGCTGACCGCAGGCGCGTTCGTGTCGATGATCGTCCCGCTCATCGTGTTCCTGGCGCTGCAGCGGTACTTCGTGCGAGGCCTCCTGGCGGGTTCCGTCAAGGGGTGAAAGGCCCGGCCCGGCCCGGCCCGGTCCGACTCGGACCGGGCCGGGCCGGAGCGTGCGGTCGGCTCCGGGCCGGCGGGGCCCCGGGCCCAGCGGTCGGGTGCCGTGCTGCGGTCGACGTAAGGTCGTCGGGTGTCATCGCGTCCCGGTCGTGCCCTCGGTTCCCTGGTGGGTCGGGTCCCGCCCCCCGCCCTCTTCGTCGTCTCGGGGCTCACCCAGTACCTCGGGGCGGCGATCGCGGTCGGGCTGTTCGCCGTCGTCGGGGCGCCCGAGGTCGCCTGGTTGCGCATCGTCGTCGCGGCCCTGCTGCTGCTCGCCTGGCGCCGCCCGTGGCGGCAGACCTGGACCCGTCGCACGCTCGCGTGGGCCGCGGTGTTCGGGGTGGCGCTCGCCGCGATGAACGTGTCGTTCTACGTCGCGATCGACCACCTGCCGCTCGGGTCCGCGGTCGCGATCGAGTTCATCGGTCCCGTGGCCGTCGCGGCGGTCACGGGCCGGGGGTGGCGCGAGCGCGGCGGCATCGCCGTCGCGGCCGCGGGCGTGGTGCTCCTCGCAGGGGTCACGATCACGTCCGACCTGCCGCGCGAGGACGTCGTGATCGGGCTCGTCGCGATCGGCGTCGCGGCCGCGTGCTGGGCCGCCTACATCCTGCTGGGCCGACGCGTCGCCCTGGGGGGCTCGGGCGTCACGTCGCTCGCCGTGGCCATGACCGCGGGGGCGCTCGTGTTCGCGCCGTTCCTCGCGCCGTCGTCGGGTGCCGTGGTGGAGGACTGGCGGCTGCTGCTCGCGGTCGTCGGGATCGCGGTGTGCTCGTCCGTCGTGCCGTACGTGCTCGAGCAGGTGATCCTGCGACGCGTCAGCGCGGCGACGTTCTCGGTGCTGCTCGCTCTGCTGCCCGCGACCGCGGTCGTGATCGGCGCCGTCGTGCTGCGGCAGTTCCCCTCGTGGCTCGAGCTCGTCGGCCTGCTGCTCGTCTCCGGGGCCATCGCGATGACGGCCCAGCGGACCGACCCGCCGCCCGCGTAGGCGCCCGGACGGTCAGCAGGTGCGTCGCCGGGCGCTCGCCCGGGCCCGGCGGCTCTCAGCGGCCCTCAGTGGCTCCAAGTAGCCTCGGGTGCCCCTCAGGCGCCTCCCGGGTGCCACCGGGCGACGCCGCGGCGTGCCTCGGCCCGGGGGACGGTCGAGCGCGCGGTCCGCTCAGAGGTACTGCCCGGGCGAGGGGCGGGAGTCGTCGCCCTCGCGCCGCGGCCCGGGCGCGGCGGGTGCCGGGTGCCCGGGCATGCCGGGGACGGGCAACGCACCCGGTGGCAGCGCCCGGCGGATCTGCGAGAGCTGCGCCTGCGCGGCCATCTGCTGCGCCACCAGCGCGGTCTGGATGCCGTGGAACAGCCCCTCGAGCCAGCCGACCAGCTGCGCCTGCGCGACGCGCAGCTCGGCGTCGGACGGTACCGAGTCGTCGGTGAACGGCAGCGAGATGCGGTGGAGCTCGGCGACGAGCTCGGGCGACAGGCCCTCCTCGAGCTCGGTGAGCGACCGCTCGTGGATCTCGGCGAGCCTGCTGCGGGCGGCCTCGTCGAGCGGGGAGTCGCGCACCTCCTCGAGCAGCCGCTTGATCATGCCGCCGATGCGCATGACCTTCGCGGGCTCCTCGACGACCGAGCCCGGGTCGCGGTCGTCGGCGCCGTTCTCGCCCCGTTCACCCGCCGCGCGTTCGGTGTCCTGGGTGCTCCGGTCTCCCGGCGGGACCTCCGTCCCGTCGGGGGAGATGACCGTGAAGCCCTGCCTCGCCCTGGCGTCGGCCTCCCGGTCCGGCTCACGCCCCGGGGGCGGCGCCTGCTCGGGGGCGGGGGTCCGGTCGCTGCGTGCGTCGTCGCTCATCAACCCAGTCTGACCCGAACCGCCGCCGAGCGCGACGGCCCGGGGCGATCCGTGGTCACGGGACCAGCAGGACCTTGCCGAACACCTCGCCGGACTCCATGAGCCGGTGGGCGTCCGCCGCCCGCGCGAGCGGCAGCCTCGCGTGCACCACGGGCCGCACCCGCCCCTCCTCGACGAGGGGCCACACGTGCGCCAGCACGTCGCGCACGAGGCGCGCCTTCTCCTCGGCGGGCCGGGCCCGCAGGGTCGTCCCGGCGACCGTCGCCCGCTTGGCGAGCAGCGTGCCCAGGTCGAGCTCGGCGCGGCGCCCCTTCTGCATCCCGATCACGACCAGGCGCCCGCCCGTCGCGAGAGCCCGGAGGTTGTCGGCCAGGTACGCCGCCCCGACGACGTCGAGCACCACGTCCGCGCCCGCGCCCCCCGACGCGTCGCGCACCGCGGCCACGAAGTCCTCGGTCCGGTGGTCGACGGCGACCTCGGCCCCCAGGGTGAGGCAGCGCGCTGCCCGCTCGGGACCGCCCGCGGTCGTCACGACGTGCGCCCCCAGCGCCGCCCCGATCTGCGTCGCGACCGAGCCGACCCCGCCGGACCCGCCGTGCACGAGCAGGACGTCGCCGCGCGCGAGGCGGCCCACGTCGACCAGGTTGCTCCACGCGGTGCACACCGCCTCGGGGAGGGCCGCCCCGTCGACGAGAGGGACGCCGTCGGGCAGGGGGAGCACCTGGCTCGCCCGGACGCTGACCTTCTCCGCGTACCCGCCGCCGTCGAGCAGCGCGACGACCTCGTCGCCCACGTCCCAACCTGTGAGACGCGACCCGACGGCAGAAATCACCCCAGACACCTCGAGACCCGGCCAAACCGGTGCACCTGCTGGCGGAGGGTACTTTCCGGCGCGTTGTAGCAGGTCAGCAGGGTTCACGCCACTCGAGACGACGTCGATCAGGACCTCGTCCGGACCCGGTACCGGGTCCGTGAGGTCGGACACTGTGAGTTCCCCTGGGCCCCCAGGGGCGGCTATCGTGACGGCTCGCACACCAAAGACACTACGACCTCGTCGCCGAGGACGGGTGTCGGGCCCCGTGGGATCCTCCGCGTAGCCACCGACTTGACCTGGATGACCGGATTAGGTCCTCGGGGCAAGTGCACCGATAGTTAGTACGCACGTCTGGCGAGTGGGGGATGGTCGGTGTCGACCGGACCTCACGACGATCCGCTGGTCACAGGGTATGGAGAGAGGTTCGTATGCTCCGCAGGTTGAGCGTTCGCGGGAAGATCCTTGCGGCACTCGCGCTGCCTGTCTTCGTCCTGTTCCTGGCCGCGACGGTCTTCTCGGTCCAGGCGATCAACGAAGCGCGCGTGGCCGGCCAGACCGTCGACCTGGTGGAGGCCTTCGGCTCCCAGGACGTCGCCGGCAAGGCCGTCGCCGCCGAGCGGGCCGCCGAGATCCAGCGCGCCCGTGGGGTCCCGGACGGGGACCAGCTCGCCGAGGAGGCGCGCGCCGCGACCGACAAGGCGCTCGACCGGCGCGACAAGGTGTACGCCGACGTCGACATGTCCATGCTCGACGACCGCGTGAGCCGCGCCGTCGAGGCCACGGTCAAGGACCGCGCCGAGCTGAACGCGATCCGCAAGCAGATCGACACCGGCGCCATCCAGGAGCTGGGCTTCACGGCGAAGTACAACACGCTGATCGACGACGCCCTCGACGTCCCCCGCGTGCTGGCCGACACCGCGCAGGACCGCGACCTCGCGCAGGTGCTCGACGCCTACGTCGCGTCCAACGTGCTCATGAGCCAGGTCGCGCTCGAGCTCCCCGTGGTCTCGTTCCTGTTCGAGCGGATCCAGGCGATCATCGCCGGCGAGGTGCCCGGAGTGGTGGCCCCCGCCGACGACCCCACGGTGCAGGCCGACTCCCTGCGCGCCGCGCGACTCGTCTCCGAGGGAGACTCCAAGGCCGACGCCGCCCGGAAGGCGGTCCGTGAGCTGCGCACCGGACTGGCCATCCCGTCCCCGCTCGGCACCTACGTCTCCCTCCGCGGGAACCTCGCGGGCAACAACGCGACCGGCGCGACGAGCACGCAGGCCTGGCCCACCGACTCGAGCAACGACCTCAAGAACATCACCCCGGTCCGTGACAAGGTCCGCCAGGCCTCGGCCGACACGGCCTCCGACATCGCTACGGCAGCCGTGACCCGAGCAGTCCTCACGATCCTCGTGACCCTGCTCGCGTTCGGCGCGACCATCCTCGTCGCCGCCGCCATCGCCCGCCAGATCGTGAACCCGCTGCGACGGCTGACCAGCGCGGCCCAGGACGTCCGTGACCAGCTCCCGCGCATGGTCGAGCAGGTCTCGGTCCCGGGCCAGGGCCCGGGCATCAGCATCCAGCCGATCGAGGTCGAGTCGACCGACGAGGTGGGCCAGCTCGCGAACGCGTTCAACGACGTGAACTCGACGACGATCCAGGTCGCCCGCGAGCAGGCGGCCCTGCGTGGTTCGATCGCGGAGATGTTCGTCAACGTGGCTCGCCGCGACCAGGTCCTCCTGAACCGGCAGCTCGCGTTCCTCGACGACCTCGAGCGGTCCGAGGAAGACGCGAACACCCTGTCGAACCTGTTCCGCCTGGACCACCTCGCGACGCGAATGCGTCGTAACGCGGAGTCCCTCCTGGTGCTCGCGGGCATCGACTCGGGCCGTCGTGTCCGCCAGCCCATGCCGGCCTCCGACGTCATCCGTACGGCGTCCTCGGAGATCGAGCTCTACGACCGGGTCCGCCTGAACCTCGTCGTCGACCCGCTCATGCTGGGGCACAACGCGCTCAACGCCGCGCACCTCATCGCCGAGCTCCTCGAGAACGCGACCATGTTCTCCGAGCCGCACACCCCGGTCGAGGTCAGCACGGGACGCGACGAGCGGTACGTCAAGATCATCATCCGCGACCACGGCCTGGGCATGACCCCGGAGGAGATCGGCGAGGCGAACCGCAAGGTCAACGCGCACGCCGCCTCTGACGTCGTGGGCTCGCAGCGTCTGGGCCTGTACGTGGTCGGCCGCATCTCCGACCGTCTCGGCGCGAAGGTCACGTTCGAGCGCGCGGCCGAGGGCGCCGGCACCCTCGTCACGGTCAGCTTCCCGAACGTCCTGTTCGTGCCGGACTCCAGCGTCCCGCTGCCGATGCCGACCGACCCCCTGGAGAACCGGACGCAGGTCGCGGCCAACCAGCTCGCGGCCCCGCCCGCGCAGTCCTCGGCCCCGGTGTACTCGGGCCCGGCCACGACCTCGACCCCGCAGTACGACCCCGACGCGCCCGTCGCGGTCCCGGTCGACCTCGAGGCGCTGACGGACGGTGCGACCTCGACGGGCATGCCCCGTCGTCGTCCCCGGGGCATGGACCCCGCCGGGTCCGCACCGAGCGCGTCGTTCGTCCCCGGCCCGCAGACCGGGTCGATCATCCTGCCGCCGCTCGCGACGCCCTCGCTCCCGGCAGACCTTCCGGCCGCGCCGGACGCCTGGTCCCCGCCGGAGGGGGTCTCCTCGTCGAGCAGCTCGCTCCCCAGCCGGTCCCGCGCCGCGACCCCTGCCGAGACGACGAGCGCCATGCCTGCCGTCCAGCCGGAGTCGGCCGAGATCCCCGTCCTCGACGTGAGCACGCGTTCGGCGATGTTCTCGAGCTTCCGTGCCCTCGGTGCGGTCGAGACGCCGACCTCCGAGCAGCAGGCCGTCGAGCTCGACGCAGCACCCGACGTGTCGGCGACCGACATCTCGGTCCCGGACTTCGTGCCCGACGACGGCACGTGGGCACCGCAGTTCGCGATCGAGCCGCTGGGCGGGACCGAGCAGGCTCCGGTCTCCGACGAGCCCGCGCCGGCACCGGAGGCGGCACCGACGTACGACGCGGCTCCTCAGTACGACGCGGCTCCTCAGTACGACGCGGCTCCTCAGTACGACGCGGCTCCTCAGTACGACGCGGCTCCTCAGTACGACGCGACGCCCGCGTACACGGAGCCCGCGGCGGTCGAGCTGCCCCAGCGTGCGGCTCCGGCGCAGCAGGCGCCCGTCCAGCCGTACGAGGCGCCCGTCGCGCAGGCCCAGCCGGCAGCGGTCCAGCCGGCCCCGGCGCAGCCGTACGCACCGCCCGCCGCGCAGGCCCCTCGCGTGGACGCCTACCCGGAGCCCGTCCAGCAGTACCAGGCTCCCGAGCAGGCTCAGCAGTACCAGGTCCCGGCCGCCCAGGTCGCTCCCGAGCCGCCGGCTCGGGAGGAGATCCCGGAGGAGCTCTCCTTCGAGGCGCTGCCCAGGTTCGAGGACCTGATGGCAGACCTGCCGACCCGTCGGTCGCTGCGCGAGAGCCAGGCGCGCAAGCGCGGCATCTTCAACCGGCGTCCGCGCACGGGGACCATGCCCACCGTGACGCCGTCGGCTGCCGCGCTCGCCTCCCAGCCCGTCGGTGTGGTGCCGCAGGCCCAGCAGCCTGCGACGGCACAGCAGCCCCTGGCGTTCCAGCAGACCACCACCCCTGTGCAGCAGCAGACCGCCTTCCAGCAGCAGACCGCGTTCCAGCCGCCCTCCGCGGCGACGTTCGCCCCGCCGCAGGCGCCCGCAGCTCCTCAGGACAGCCGCCCGGCCGGCTCGACGCCGCTCGTCCGGCGCCCGGCACAGGAGCCTCTGGAGCCCCTCGAGCAGGGCTACGTGTCCGACTCGGTCGAGGCCCGCTCCGACTGGATCGCGTCCGCGGTCCTCTACGAGGAGATGTCGACGCTCCTGCGCAACGGCCCGGAGGTCCAGGGCAAGGCGTATGCCGACGCCGCGGGGACGTACAGCCCCCAGGCGCGCACGGACGTCACGGCCTCGGGCCTGACCCGTAGGGCTCGGACCGTGAACCGCGAGGAGTACGTCGACCGGTTCACGGCGAAGATCGATCGCGACCCGGAGCAGCTGCGCGCACGTCTCGCAGCCTTCCAGTCGGCGACCGCACGGGGACGGGTCGAGGCCGACGACGAGACAGGTTCGACGGATCGTGCCTCGCACGGCAATGATGTCCCCGACTCAGCGCCGCAGTCGCGGTGACGTACAGCTCGCCGTCTGTGGCAACTGACAAGGAGGAAGTGTGAACGCGCTCAGCACCGAAGCAACCAATTTCGGGTGGTTGCTCGACAACTTCGTGCGGACCGTCCCGGGAAGCCGGCACACGCTGGTGGTGTCGGCAGACGGCCTGCTCATGGCGATGTCCGACCAGCTCGACCGCACCAGCGGCGACCAGCTCGCGGCGATCGTCTCCGGCATGTCGAGCCTGACCCGCGGTGCGGCTCGTCAGCTCAACGGGGGCAACGTCCGCCAGTCGATCGTCGAGATGGACAACGGGTTCCTCTTCCTCATGAACGTCTCGAACGGCTCGGTCCTCGGCGTCGTCGCCGAGTCCACGTGCGACATCGGGCTGATCGGCTACGAGATGGCTCTTCTCGTCTCCCGGACCGAGGCGACTCTGACGCCTCAGTTGATCTCGGAGATGCGCGGTAGCCTGCCTGTTGACGGAGCAACACGAGCCCCGGTGGGATGAGGACAGCTCAATGACGAACGCACCTTTTGGCAGCCTGGGAGCACACAGCTCGGACTCGTACGAGGCCGCGACCGTGCGTCCGTACGCGGTGACGGGTGGACGTGTCCGCTCGGCCACCTCGGACCTCCCGCTCGAGGCCCTGGTCGAGGTGATGCCGGGTGCTGTCAACAGCTACGGCCTGCCTCCTGAGAAGCGCGCCATCCTCCAGCACGCAGCCCACAACTACGTGTCCATCGCCGAGCTCTCCGCGCTCCTGCGGATGCCCCTGGGTGTCACCCGCATCCTGGTCGCCGACCTCGCCGAGGACAACTACCTGACGGTCCACACGTCGACCCCGCTGAACGTTCACACCGGCCACGGCAGCAGCAACTCGGGACTGTCCCTGAGCATCTTGGAGAGTGTTCTCAATGGCATTTCCACCCTCTGACGGTGCTGCCGGCCAGCCGCAGGCTGCCGGTGGCCCGGGCCTGAGCGCCGGCAGTCCCGGGACGACGGGTCCGTCCTGGGCCCCGGTCGCCGCTCCGGCGGGTGCGCCGCAGGCGTCGGCCGCCCCGGCGCCGTCCGCCGGGTCCCCGACCGCTGCCCCCGTGCGGCAGAGCGTCCTGAGCCCTCAGCCCGGTGGCGGCCAGCCCACGGCGCAGCAGGCCCCGGCTCCGGTCGTGACGCAGCAGGCACCCACGGTCCACCAGACGCCTCCGGTGCAGCAGGCCGGCCCGGCCCAGACGGCACCGCAGCCCGTCGCGCCCGCCGCCCCGGCGACGCGGACCGCTCCGACGGTCGTCAAGATCGTCGTCGCGGGCGGGTTCGCGGTCGGCAAGACGACCTTCATCGGGTCCATCTCGGACATCGAGCCGCTCAACACCGAGGCCGCGATGACGGAGCACTCGGTGGGCGTCGACGACGCGGGGGGCGTGAGCGACCGCAAGATGACGACGACCGTCGCCATGGACTTCGGTCGTATCGAGCTCCCGGGCTCGCTGTGGCTGTACCTGTTCGGCACCCCGGGCCAGGACCGGTTCCTCTTCATGTGGGACGACCTGGTGCGCGGTGCGATCGGTGCGGTCGTGCTCGTGGACACCGACCGCCTGGAGCAGTGCTTCCCCGCGATCGACTACTTCGAGTCGCGAGGGATCCCGTTCGTCGTGGGCGTCAACTGCTTCGACGGCGTGGCCAAGCACAAGCTCGAGGACGTGCGCGAGGCCCTGCAGATCCCGGCGCACGTGCCCATGCTCTACACGGACGCCCGGTCGCGTGCGGCGACCAAGCAGACGCTGATCTCGCTCGTCCAGCTCGCGATGCGGCAGCTGCGCTCGGGTGCTGCCTGAGCGGAGCCGGTGCGACGGGCCCTCGGGCGCGTCCTCGCGACGATCTCCCGCGACGGCGGGTCGCCCTTCCCGGGTGACCCGCCGTCGTCGTGCAGGGTCGGTGTACCTGCCCGCGTGCGGCGGCGGGGGCACCTGCGGCCCGGAACGTGCCAGAATGTGCGTCGGAGCAACCAGGAGGGCTGACAGAGCGGCCTAATGTGACGGTCTTGAAAACCGTTGTTGCGCAAGCAACCGGGGGTTCGAATCCCTCGCCCTCCGCCTCCCGGCAGGCCCCGGACCCTCGCGGTCCGGGGCCTGCTGCCGTCCCGGCCCGCCCCGCTCCGTGCGCCCGGGATCGTGGACCGGTCCGTCTCAACGGGCCGACCATGGGTGCACCGGCGGGCGGGACGGGACATCATGACGAGGTGACAGCAGAAGCGACGGACGAACCGGGCCTGGGCCCGAGCGAGCTGGTCCAGCAGTCGGGCACGGTCCTGCGGGTCGGCCGCCTCGCCCTCTCCGCCGGGACCGGCAGCTACCGCGTGAAGTCCCACATGACACGCGTGGGCCGGGCCCTGGGGCTCGACCGGACCGCGGCCCACGTGACGCTCACCGAGATCACCGCGACGTCCTACCGGGACCGCAACTTCCGTACCGAGGTCTCCGAGGTCCGGGCCGTCGGCATCAACTCGGACCGGTTGTCGGAGCTCGAGTCCTACGTCGGCGACCTGCCCGAGCAGGTCACCGCGGCCGAGGTCGACGCGGAGCTCGAGCGGATCGCGGCCAAGCCGCTGCTCTACGGCGCGTTCCTCAACGCCTTGTGGGCCGCGATCGCCTGTGCGGCGTTCGCGTTCCTCAACAACGGCGGGGTCATCGAGTGCGGGGCTGTCTTCGTCGGTGCGTTCCTGGGGCAGATGGTGCGCCGTGCGATGCTGCACAAGGGCATCAACCAGTTCGGCACGACGATGCTCGCGGCGACCGTGGCCGCGACGGCGTACCTGCTGGTCGTCCTGGTCTTCGAGAACGCCCTGGGGGCCTCCGGGGGCCACGAGGCCGGCTACGTGTCGGCGGTCCTGTTCCTCGTCCCGGGGTTCGCCCTGGTGACGGCGGCGCTCGACCTCGCGAAGCTCGACTTCTCCGCGGGCATCGCCCGGATGACGTACGCGCTCATGATCCTGGCGTCGGCTGCCCTGGCGGTGTGGGCGGTGTCCGCGATCGCCGGGCTGCAGCCGGACCGGCTGCCGCCGCCCGCCCTCGACGACACGCTGTTCCTCGCGCTGCGCGCGCTCGCGAGCTTCGCGGGGGTGCTCGGCTTCGCGCTCATGTTCAACAGCCCGTGGAGGATGGCCGTGGGGGCGGCCTCGATCGGCATGGTCGCGAACGTGGGGCGCCTCGAGCTCATCGACGCAGGCTTCGCCTCGCAGGCGGCGGCAGCGGCCACGGCGCTCGTCGTGGGTGTCCTCGCGGCGTACATCGCGCCGGCGATGAGGGTTCCTCGGATCACCCTGTCGGTGCCGGCGGTCGTCATCATGGTGCCGGGAGTGACGGCCTACCGGGCCGTGTACGAGTTCAACAGCGGCGCGACGGTCGACGCGCTGGCGTCGACGGTCGAGGCGGGGCTCGTGATCGTCGCGCTGTCGATCGGTCTCGCGGTAGCTCGCATGCTGACGGACCGGAACTGGACGTTCGAGCGGTAGCGGTCCGCCCGTCCAGGTGGGGCCCGACCAGCATTGTTGCACCGGGTGCATCGATGCACTTAGCGTAGGAACATGTCCCTCCCCACGGTCGATCGTCGTGCTGCCCTCAAGGCGCGCCACCGGCGCGCGATCGTGGACGCCGCAGCCGCGTTGATCGGCGAGTCGGGGGGCACGAGCTTCTCGGTCGACGAGCTCGCAGAGCGGGCCGACGTGTCCCGGCGCACGGTCTTCAACCACTTCGCGTCGCTCGACGACGTCGTGACGGAGGTCTGCAGCGAGGTCGTCGGCGCAGCGCTCGACCGGCTCGACGCCATCGCGTCGGACGAACCGGACGAGCACGGCGGTCGTCCTGACGTTGCGCTCTTCGACGAGGTCGCCGACGCGCTGCGCTCGACCGACTTCGTGACCCCGCTGGCCTACCTGACCAGGGTGCTCGGCGACACGGGCGGCCCGTCGCCCCGGCGCGCCTACACCCTCATCAAGGTCTTCGCCGACGTCAGCATGCGCCTCACGGCCGCGCTGGCCGAGAGCCACCCCGACGCTGACCCGTTCGACGTCGAGCTCCTGATCGGGTCCCTCATGAGCGGGCTCATCGTGATCTACCTCCGCTGGGTCGACGTGACGGGTGCGGTCGACGACCCGGCCTCGCGCGAGACCTGGACGGCGCTCCTCGAACGCCTCCTCGACGCGACCAGGACCGGGCACCGGTCCGTCGCGTCGTCCCTCCGCACCCACTGACCCGTTCACCCGCGTACTCGCGCGCAACCGAAGGACTCCCATGGCTGAATTTCTCTACCGCGTCGGCCGCTGGTCGGCGCGACGCGCACGGACGGTGCTGGTCGCGTGGCTCGCGATCCTCGCCGCAGCGGGCGTGGCGTTCGCGCTCGGCGCGGGCACCCTCGCCACGACGTTCTCGATCCCCGGGACGCCCACCGCGGAGGTCACCGACCGCCTGCAGAGCGACTTCCCCGACGCCTCGGGCGGCACGGGGACGGTCGTCGTCCAGTCCGCCGACGGTGAGCCCCTCACGGCCGAGCAGGAGGAGGCCGTCGCGGGGCTGGTCACCGAGGCCTCCGAGGTCGACGGCGTCAACGCCGTCATCGACCCGTTCCAGACCGAGGCGGACCGCGCCGCGCAGCAGCAGCAGGTCGAGGACGGGCGTGCCCAGGTCGAGGCCGGGCGCGCCCAGCTCGACGCCGGACAGGCCCAGCTCGACGCGGGACGCGCGCAGCTCGAGGCCGGTCAGGCCCAGCTCGACGCCGCGCGCGCCCAGGCCGAGGCCGCGGGCATGCTCGCGCAGGCCCAGCCGCAGCTCGACGCGCAGCAGGCCCAGCTCGACGCCGGTCTCGCCGCGCTCGACGCGCAGCAGACGACCCTCGACGAGGGGCTCGCGACCCTCGAGGAGCAGAGCGCCCAGCTCGAGCAGGGTGCTGCGCTGCTCGACATGGCCGCCGAGATCCGGACGGTCTCCGAGGACGGCACCGCCGCGATCATCATGATCTCCTTCACCGACCCCCAGATGGAGATCCCGCAGGAGACCAAGGACGCGCTCGTCACGATCTTCGAGGACGAGCCCGCCGGCCTGCAGATCGACCTCTCGGCCGACATGACCATGGGCGCCCCGAGCATCATCGGTGCCGGCGAGATCGTCGGGCTCCTGGTCGCGGCGGTCGTGCTGGTCGTCATGCTCGGCACGCTGATCGGGGCCGGGCTGCCGATCCTCACGGCGCTCATCGGCGTGGGCATCGGCGCGCTGGGTGCGCTGTCCTTGTCCGGTGTCGTCGAGATGGCGTCCGTGACGCCCGTGCTCGGCCTCATGCTGGGCCTGGCCGTCGGGATCGACTACTCGCTGTTCATCGTCAACCGTCACCGCCGTCAGCTCAAGGCGGGCGACGAGCTCCACGAGTCGATCGCGCTGGCCAACGGCACCTCGGGCAACGCGGTCGTGTTCGCGGGCACCACGGTGCTCGTCGCGCTGCTCGCCCTCAACGTCACGGGCATCCCGTTCCTGGGTCTGATGGGTACGATCGGCGCGGCGTGCATCGCGATCGCGGTGCTCATCGCGGTCACGCTCACGCCCGCGCTGCTGGGCCTCGTGGGCGAGCGCATCCTCAGCAAGAAGGAGCGCGCCCAGCTCGCCGGCACGACCGGCACCGACGGCACGGCCGGCACCGCCGACACGACCGGCACCGCCGCGCAGGCCGCCGCCCCGGCAGCGGTCCCCGTGAAGCCCGTCCGCCCCATGTCGACCGGCTGGGCCGTCGTGCGCGTCGTCGTCGGGATCGCGGCGCTGCTGCTCGTGGCGCTGCCCGCGCTCGACCTGCGCCTCAACCTGCCGGACGGCTCGACCGAGCCGCACGACTCGACGCAGTACCAGGCGTACTCGACGCTCGCCGAGAAGTTCGGCGAGGGGCAGAACGGGACGCTGCTCGTCGTCGCGGACCTGCCTGCCGTCGAGGCAGGGTCCGAGACCGAGGCCATGGCTGCCCAGGTGGAGATCGCCCAGGCGCTCTTCGAGCAGGAGGACGTCGTGGCGGTCGCCCCGATCGGCACGTCCGAGGACGGCACGGTCGCGGCCTTCCAGGTCGTCCCCGCGGAGGGCCCGACGAGCGAGTCGACCGAGGAGCTCGTGCACACGCTGCGCGGGATGTCGCCGATCGACGGGACCTACGAGATCGGCGTCGCGGGCTCGGCGAGCGGCAACGTCGACATCTCGGAGAAGCTCGCGTCCGCCCTGCCGGTCTACCTCGCGGTGGTCGTGGGGCTGTCGCTGGTCATCCTGGTCCTGGTGTTCCGGTCGATCTTCGTCCCGGTCATCGCGACGCTCGGCTTCATCCTGTCGTACTTCGCCGCCCTCGGCGGGGTCGTCGCGATCTACCAGTGGGGCTGGCTGGGCGGCGTGTTCGGCGTCGAGAGCCCCGGCCCGATCCTGAACTTCCTCCCGACGATCCTCGTCGGGATCCTGTTCGGGCTCGCGATGGACTACATGCTCTTCCTCGGGTCCGGCATGCGTGAGGCGTACGCGCACGGCGCGCCCGCGCGGGTCGCGGTCGTGCAGGGCGTGCGGGCCGGGCGCTCGGTCGTGACGGCGGCGGCGATCATCATGATCGCGGTGTTCGGCGGGTTCGTGTTCTCGCACAGCGCGATGATCCGGCCCATCGGGTTCGCGCTCGCGTTCGGTGTCCTGGTCGACGCGTTCGTCATCCGGATGATGGTCGTGCCCGCGCTCATGCACCTCGCGGGCGACAAGGCGTGGTGGCTGCCGCGCTGGCTCGACAAGATCCTGCCCGACGTCGACGTGGAGGGGGCCTCGCTCGAACGTCGCCACCCCCACGCGGTGACGGGAGCCGCTGGGGCAGCCCCCGGCGCGGCGGACGACGTCGAGAAGGACGAGGCGGCCGTGCGGGGCTGACGCCGCGCACGACCTCCTGAGAGGCCCGGAGCCGCCCTCCCGTCCGGGAGGGCGGCTCCGGCTGCGTCCCGCCCGTGCTGGCCCCGGCCCGGCCCGGGCCTGTGCCGCGGCCGCGGCGTGGGGGTGCAGCGTGGTGCGTCGGTCCGGGGTGTCGACGGAGGTCTCGGGGCGTGCGGGGGCCGCGCCGACGGGCGCCCCGACGGCCCTGTTTTGCTCCCCGGTGCCCGGAGAAGGTAACCTTGCGACGCTCGGTGCCTAGCATCCGAGCATGGAGACGTCGCATAGTCAGGTCTAGTGCGCCACCCTGCTAAGGTGGTAACGGGGCAACCCGTTCGAGGGTTCAAATCCCTCCGTCTCCGCTCAGGAAGGTCCCGGCTGCGTCAGGCCCGGGGCCTTTTCTGTTGCCCGGACTCCCGCCCGTGGGTGCACGCGCACCGCGGCCCGACGACGGGACGTGCGCTCCGCCGTCGGGCACCTGCTGGGCTCAGGCCGCCACGGCCGACCGGACCACGAACCGCGACGCGGCAGCCCCGGCCAGGACGAGCCCCGAGGCCCCCGCCACGCACACCAGGAACTGCAGCACCACGTCGACGTTCGTGAACGCGTTGAGCCCGATGATCGGCGCCATGAACATCAGGGCCGCCGTCGTCGCGAGACCCACGCTCGCCGCGAGCGGGATGAGCGTCTCGCGCAGCCGGGCCTTGTCGAGCGTCCTGAGGTCGGTGCCCGCGAGGGTCAGCGCCCGGTACTCGCCGCGCTGGTCGATGACCCGCCCGGCCTGCATGACGCCCGTCGAGACCGCGGCCAGCACGCCCGCGATCGCGAGGGTCAGGAACCCGCCGGTCGTGAGGTCACCGAGGAACTGGACCTCGACCGGGTCGGTCCCCGCGCCCGGCTCGAACAGCGCGAAGATGCTCGTCAGGCCCGCGATGAACGTCGCGAGGGCGACGCCACCGACCGAGCGCCACGCGGTCTTGGGCGAGTCGACGATGCGGCGACCTGCGAGGAGCGTCGGGACCCCCTTGGCGCGGCTCGCGGTGACCCGGCCGACGACCCAGATGACGAACGGCCCGACGACGTTGAGCGTCGCGAAACCGGCCACGAGGACCAGCACGAGGATCGTGATCGCCACCGCGTCGCTGCCGAACGACACGTTGGTCGCGACGAGCATCGCGACGAACGCCAGTCCCATGCTGACCAGCCGTACGGCCTTCATGGCCGGGGGAGTCACGCGCGCCGCGACGCCCAGCGGCGTGATCGCGACCCGGCGCAACGAGACGGCGGCGGAGACCAGCGCCACGAGCACGACCCCCACCACCGCGAGCAGCAGCGCGGGGACCCCGACCCACAGCTCGGAGAGCTCGAACGTGCGGCCCTGGAAGCGGAGCTGCGCCACGAGGGGCAGCAGGGCCCCGTAGCCCACGAGCCCCAGCAGCGAACCCACGAGGGCCTGCGCGGCCGCGTCGAGGACCGTGAGCGTCGCGACCTGACCCGTGGTGGCCCCGGCCAGACGCAGCGACGCGAGGCGGGCGTCGCGGCGGGCGACCGCGAGCCGGGCGGCGGCCCCGCCCAGGGTCACGAGCGGGATGAGGAGCAGGAGCGCGGCGATCCCGGCGAAGACCGGGTACTGGACGTCGTAGGAGTCGACCCCGGACTCGATCCCCCCGATCGTCATGCCCTGCCACCCTCCCGCACGCTGCAGGAAGGCCCCCACGCCGCCCACGACGACGAGCAGGATCGCGGTCGTCGCCGCGAACGCGATGATCGCCAGGACGTTGGTGAGCCCCTGGGGGTCGCGGCTGTCGGAGCTGCGGCGGCGCAGGAGCCACCACAGGTCGAGCGTGGCCCTCATCGCGTCGCTCCGTGCGTCGTGCCGGACCGGGGCGCCTCGGGCGCACCGGGGACGCCCGGGGTGCCGCTCGCGGGGTGAGCGGCCCGGGCGGCCTGCGTGGCGCCGTCGGGCACGGGCGGTTGCGCAGCCGCCTGCTGCGCCTCCGCGAAGAACTCGCCCGAGATGCGGCCGTCGCGCATGGTGACCGTGCGCGAGCAGTAGCGGGCCACGCCTGCGTCGTGCGTGACGACGACCAGCGCGGCCCCCGACGCCCGGACGGCGGACGTGAGGACCGAGAGGACCTCGGCTCCCGTGCCCTGGTCGAGCGCGCCCGTGGGCTCGTCGGCGAACACGACGCCAGGAGACCCCACGAGCGCGCGCGCGATCGCGACGCGCTGCGCCTGACCGCCCGAGAGCTCGCCCGGTCGACGCTGCTCCATGCCCGCCAGGCCCAGGTGCGCGAGCCAGGACGCCGCGGCACGCGTCGCCTCCGCGCGGGGCGTCCCGCCCAGCATGAGGGGCAGGGCGGCGTTCTCCACCGCCGGGAGCTCGGGCAGGAGCTGGCCCGACTGGAACACGAAGCCGAAGTCCTGGCGACGCAGGGCCGTGCGACGGCCCTCGCCGAGCGTCGTGAGGTCCTCGCCCCGCCAGGACACCGTGCCCGACGTGGGCTTCAGGATGCCCGCGAGGCAGTGCAGGAGCGTCGTCTTGCCCGAGCCCGACGGGCCCATGATCGCGACGGACTCGCCGGGCGAGACCGTGAGGGAGACGCCCGCGAGGGCGTGCGTGGCGGTGTGGTCGGTGCCGTAGACCTTCATCAGCCCGGAGGCGACGAGAGGCGAGCCGGTCGGGGGAGTCGTCATACCCCCATGCTTCGCCGCGGGAGGGGTGCGCCGCGTCTGGCCACGGTGGGGACCTGCCCGACGGCGCGTCATGCCCCGGGGGGACCGGTCGCCGTCCTCGCGGCGTACCCCTTCCCGCCGCGGGTCAGGTGATCGGGTTGGTGAGCGTCCCGATGCCCTCGATCGTGATGTCGGACCGCTGCCCGGGGATGACGTGCGCCGACGTGCTGGGCGACCCCGTGAGGACCACGTCGCCCGGGCCGAGGGTCAGGTGCGAGGTCAGGTAGACGAGCTGCTCGACGACGTCCCACGCGAGGCCCGACGTCGAGGCCTCGGCCTGCGTCACGCCGTCGACCCGGACCTCGATCGCGAGGTCGTCCGGGTGCGCGAGTTCCGTCTCGATCCACGGGCCGACTGGCGTGAACCCGTCGCCGTTCTTGGACTGCGTGAACTTGTCGTCGACCGCGCTCTGCTCGTACGCCGTGACGTCGTTGCCGACGGTCCAGCCCAGGATCACGCCCGGCACCTGCTCGGGGGTGAGGTGGCGGGCCGTGCGGCCGATCACGATCGCGAGCTCGCCCTCGACCACGACCTTGCCCGCGGCGGGGTCGAGGCGCACGGGCTCGCCGGGCCCGATCACGGTGCGTGCCGACTTGGCGAACGCCTGCGGCGGGACCAGGCGGTCGGCCGGGCCGGAGTTGTGCGCCATGCCGAGCACGACGCGCGGCTCGCACGGGGTTAGGAGGCGCGCGCCGGCGACCGCGTGGGTCTCGCCCGTGCGCTCGAGGACGGGGGCGTAGTAGTCGACGACCACGGCCCAGACGTCGCCGTCCTGGACGACGGGGCGCGGGCCGGTGGGGGTGTCGATCCGAGCGAGTCTCACGGTGGGTTCCTCCGTCTGCGGTGGCCGGAAGTCGGCGCGGTGGTGCCGGCTGGACGTGAGACTACAGGAGGTATGACGTCCGATGTATCGAGCCGTGGTTGAACCGACCGACCGGCGCGACACCGAGGAGGGCGAGGTCCGCGGGCGGGCGCACCGCACGCCGCACGCCGAGGAGGCGCCATCGCACGCACAGCGCAAGGCACGTCCGCGCAGGGGAGGGCGACCGGCGCCCTCGCCCTCGTCGGCGCGCTCGGCGTCGTCTTCGGGGACATCGGCACCAGCCCCCTCTACGCAGCGGCCGCCGTCGTCACCACGGCGCGCGGGGTCGGCGTCGGCATCGACCGCACCTTCGTCTACGGCATGACCTCGACGATCCTGTGGACGCTCGTCCTCGTCGTCAGCATCCTGTACGTCCGGCTCCTCCTGCGCACCGACAACGACGGGGAAGGCGGGCTGCTCGCGCTCCTCGGCCTGCTCCGCCGCACCCTCGGCCGGACCCGCGGCGGACAGAAGGCCGCCGCCACGTTCACCGTCCTCGGCATGCTCGGGGCCGCGATGTTCCTCGGCGACAGCGTCATCACCCCCGCGATCTCCGTGCTCTCCGCCGTCGAGGGCCTCGAGGTGGTCGAACCGAGCCTGGCACGCCTCGTCGTGCCCGTGGCCGTCGCGATCCTCGCCGGGCTGTTCCTCGTCGAGAGGTTCGGCACCCGGGCCATCGGCCGGCTCTTCGGGCCCGTCATGGTGCTGTGGTTCGCCACCCTCGCGGCCTGCGGCGTCCGCGGCCTGCTCGAGACCCCCGAGATCCTCGTCGCCCTCTCACCGCACTGGGTCGTGGTCCTCTTCGCCGACCACCCCGCCGCCGCCTTCCTGTCGCTCGGCGCCGTGGTCCTGGCCGTCACCGGGGCCGAAGCCCTCTACGCCGACCTGGGGCACTTCGGCCGACGGCCCATCGCGCGCGCCTGGGCGTTCGTCGTCCTCCCCGCGCTCGCCCTGAGCTACCTCGGCCAGGGCGGGCACCTCATCGCCTCGCCCGACGCCGCCGACAACCCGTTCTTCTCGCTCGTCCCCGCACCCGTGCTCGCACCCGTCGTCGTCCTCGCGACGCTCGCGACCATCATCGCGTCCCAGGCCGTCGTCTCCGGGGCGTTCTCCGTCGTCCACCAGGGCGGCCGCCTCGGCATCCTCCCGCCGCTGCGAACCGTCCACACCTCACCGGCCAACAGCCGGCAGATCTACCTGCCGGCCGTGAACGCCCTCCTGGCCGCGGCCGTCCTACTCGTCGTCCTCAGCTTCCGGACCTCCGCCGCGCTCGCCTCCGCCTACGGCATCGCCGTCACCCTGACCATCTCCATCACCACGGTCGTCTACCTCGCCCACGCCTGGACGGCCCGACGGCGCCTCACCGGCAACGTCGTCGTCGCCGGGTCGATCCTCGTGGTCGTCCTCGTCATCCTCGCCGCGAACCTCGCCAAGATCGGCTCCGGCGGGTGGCTGCCCCTGACGATCGGCGCCCTCGTGCTCGTCGTCATGGCCACCTGGTGGACAGGGCAGCGGCACGTCCGCCGCGGGCGGCTCGCGCTCGAGACCACGGTCCAGCGCGTCGAGGATGTCCTCGCAGCCCACGGCTCCGTGACCAGGACCCGAGGGACCGCGGTCTTCCTCAGCCGGCACAGCGGGATCGTGCCGCTCGCGCTGCGGTCCATGGTGGAGCAGAACCACACCCTCCAACGGCACGTCCTCCTCGTGAGCTGGGAGACCGTCGACCGGCCCGGCGTGCCCGCCGCCGAGCGGTTCCGGGCGTCCCCCGTGGGAGACGAGGGCGTCGTCGAGATCACCGCCACCTACGGGTTCCGGGAGCACCCACGGATCGTGCGCCTGCTCGGCCAGGTCGCACGCGCCGAACCGGCGACCCTGCGCGGGGTCGACCTCGCCACCGCGACCTACTTCGTGTCCCTGTCCGTGCCCCGGCTCACCGAACGATCCACCATGCCCCGTTGGGCCCAGCGACTCTTCCTCGGCCTCTACCGGCTCGTGCCCGACCCCGTCGAGACCCTCGACCTGCCCCGCGAACGGACGATCGTGCTCGGCAGGGACCTACCGCTCTAGGCGCGGCGACGACAGGGGGCGCCCGAACGGCGGGAACCCGCGGCTGCTGGCCGCCGCGCCCTGCGCCACGGAGAGCCCGCCGAGGTGTCCTGCGTCACGAACTGGCTGGTCGGACCGTATCGGTTTGAGAATCCGGCGAAAGTCCATGTAGTCTTCTCGACGGCTGCTCAAGAGAAATCACGAGCGGCCGGGCGCCCGTAGCTCAACGGATAGAGCATCTGACTACGGATCAGAAGGTTGGGGGTTCGAATCCCTCCGGGCGCACAGTGCGCGAATCGGCGCGGTTCCTAGGAAACTAGGGGCCGCGCCTTCGTCGTTCCTGGGCTGGTTGCGGGTGCTCCC
Organism: Oerskovia sp. 140933; assembly: GCF_059651515.1. Taxonomy (NCBI): domain Bacteria; kingdom Bacillati; phylum Actinomycetota; class Actinomycetes; order Micrococcales; family Cellulomonadaceae; genus Oerskovia; species Oerskovia sp. 140933. The sequence goes on along the minus strand of NZ_JAMXIO010000008.1, from coordinate 92,727 downwards.
CGTCGCGTTCCCCGCCACAGTCACAGACCGCCCCGCTGGGAGTAGGCCGCCAGCGACTCCACGGCCCGGGTGAACGCGTCGTCGTGGGGCCGCGCGTAGCCGTTCGTCACTTTGATGTCCTCGTGTCCCAGGATGTCACGCACGACGTGCGGAGGGACGCCCGCAGCGAGCATGTTCGTTGCGGCCGTGGCCCGTAGATCGTGCACCCGGAGGCCCGCGAACCCGAGCCAGGCGACGAACGCAGTCCATCCCTGGACCGTCTCTCCGCTGCCCTTGGTCGCCTTGACCTTGGACTTGAGGACGTTGCCCCGGATCACGTAGCCGGTGCGCTCCGATCGGAACACCTGAGCCGACCGGGGCTGTTTGGCGAGCAGCTCGCTCAACGGGACGACCAGGTGCCTCGGGATCGGGACCAGGCGGCTCTTGCCTCCTTTGGGCGGCCCCCAGACGAGGTTGCCTTCACGCGAGTACCCGGCCGCGAGGTCGGCGTCGTCCTTCGTCATCTCGGAGACGGAACGGGTGACGTTCAGGATCCCGCGCACGAGGTCGACGTCACCTACCTGGAGTGCGGCAGTCTCGCCGTACCGGAGGCCGGCGGACCCCATGAGGTCGACCATCACCGCGTAGGGCTCACCGTTCGGGAGCGCACGGACCGCTTCGACGAGGGACGCGAGCTGCGCCGGGGTGAGCGTCATGCCGACCTTGCGCTCCTGGCGGTGGCGCTTCTCGGCGTTCGACGACGTCGCGGACCTCGCGGGGTTCGCGGAGAGCAGCCCGTCCCGGACAGCGACGCCCAACACGGCCGACAGGGCGAAGCGTGCCTGCCGCGCTGTATGGACGCTTCCGGTTCGTGCCCACTCGGCCTGCGCGCGTTCGACCTCACCGACGGAGATGTCTCCGACCTTCGTGGCGCCGAAGGTCTTGACGACGCGGGCGTTCCACCCGTCGCGGTAGTAGCTGAACGTCCGAGGTGCGAGCCGGCGACGAAGGACCGGTTCGGCACGCTCCCAGAGTCCCGAGTCGGACAACCGGGTACGTTCGAGGTCGAGGTTGCGTCCCCTGGCCGAGTCGCGCTGCTTTCGCTCCCATGCGTCGGCCTGGGCACGTGTCGAGAACTCTTCCTCGACCTCGCGGCGGGGGCCGTGCGGCGGGTAGGTCCAGACCCGGGCGCGCCACACAGTGCGGGCGCGGGGCTCCCCGTTGTCGCCCGTGTACGAGTAGACGCGCTTCTTGACGCTCACGGTGCCTGCCTCTCGCCCCGGGAGGCGATGAACGCGTCCACGTCCGACGCGAGCCACCGCCATGCCCTCCCGACCTTCCATGCGCGCGGGATCGAGCTGTGTCCGCGCCTCGCGAGGTCCTGCAACGTCGCCTCCGGAATCCGGAGAAGGGCTGCCACCTCGGCCTGCGTCAGAACGAGTGACTCGCCGGTGAGCGTGCTCATGAGCTGTTCCTTTCGTGCCTCGAACGTCTGGGTCGGCTATCGCGCCGGGTGGTGGGTCGTGTGCTGCTCCTTCCGCCACTGCGCGTACTCGCGGGCGCGTGAGGCGGCAGCGTCGGCAAGGGCCTTGTCGCCTGCCCGGGGCCAGCCTGACCCCTCGAAGGTCCAGGAGCCGACGACGAGTGTCGCTTCGTCGGCGGCCTCAGCCATGAGGCGCGCTTCGAGCTCGCGGGTGTCGAGGGTTCGACCGTCGCGTCGAGCGTCGGCCATGAGCCGCTGGAACCGATGCCGAGCACGACGCAACGCACCGAGGGTCACCGAGTAGCGCCGAGACTTGGTGGAGAAGTGCCCTCGGAATCCGAGCATCGAGGACCAGTGCCCGAGCAGTGCGTACTGGTTGGCGGAGCAGTCGCCGCACAGGCTCGGGTGCCGGTCTGCGGCTCTCTCCGAGCACTGGAAATGACAGCCGGTGAGCGCACGGGCTGCGAGCCGTCGGCAGGCCTCGGTCATGGCGGCGAGGTGGGGCCGGGGCCGGGCGGGGTCGACGCCCGCCGACTTGGTCGAGTACTTCGCCAGGTAGGCGGCGACCTGCTCGGCGGTGACGTCCTGACCAGCGTGCGCACCCCCGCGAACCTCTCGCACGTCGACCTGCTGACCCAAGCGGAGCACCCGGTCGACGTCGTCGCTGTCGACGGCGGGAGCCGTGTACCGAACGGAATCCGCGGCTGAGCGAACGGCGTCGGCCAGCGAGTCTGCCGGGATGGGGGCAGGAGAGCCGGGTCCGTCGGGCCCGTCGATGCGTACGAGGGCGTGGAAGTGGACGAGGCCGCGGGCCTGGAACTCGGCCACCTTGGCGTACTCGAGGCGCAGGTGGTTCTTCAGGCCGGATGCGGCGACGTCGAGAGCTGCGGCGAGATGTCGGCGCAGGGCGATGGTAAAGCGGCGCCACAGCTCAGGAGCGAACCACTGCCAGACAGCCGCGGAGTCCACGTCGTAGCAGTCCGGGCACAGTGGAGCGCCGACGGCGGCGTCGTCCTTCTCGTGGCGGGTCCAGCACGTCATGGACCGCCCATGCCGACAGAGCGTCGAACGGCTGCGTGGGCGGCAAGGTTGCGGCCTCTGGTCCTTCTCCCGCACACCGTGGACGGTGCCGAATGAGGGCGCCGTGAGGGTGACGAACAGGAGGGGGTTCGCTGCGACGGTTGCGGGGACGCCCTTGCCGCCGTGCAGGCCGGTCGAGATGAGCTCGAAGGTGTCGCGTGCATAGATGCGCGAGCAGGCGGGGCAGACGTCCTCGCGACGGTTGCCGCAGGGCTTGTAGAGCATCCCGAGCGGCTGGTCGGCGGAACGGAACGTCTCGACGATCTCCCCCGTCCGCGCGTTGACGACATCGGAGCGTCCGACGAGGCGGACGGGGTGGGAGCAGTTGCCGACCCGCGCGAGCGTGTCTGCGAGAGCGGGCATGGTGCGGTCGATCAGGCGTGAGGCGATGGACTGGACCTCGAACGGCCCCAGGTCTCCGAGGTCGAGAGGGGCGTCGGGGGAGTGGCCCCAGAAGCGCATGTCCACCGCCTCAGCCGTCGACATCAGGCGACCTCGGAGCCTTCGGTCGTGGTCCTGGGCGTACGGGGCTTGCGTGGCGCGCGAGGACGACGAGCGGCGCCCTCAGGCCTATCCGACTCCTGTGACCGGGAGACATCCGAGAGCCCGGGCGCGACTGTGGGTGCGTCCTCGGGCAGCGGCGGTGCGGGCGGCGCTGGATAGGTGGCGGCGACCATGCGGATGAAGTCGTCTGCCCAGAAGTCGGCGCGGACCCGCTGGACGAAGCCATCGTCGGAAAGGGCGTACCCGGTCCCCGGCATGGTGCGGGGAATGTGGTGTGCGGGGGCGTCAGAGGCCATGCCGTCCCCGAGGACCATCCGAGTCTCAGCGGCGGAGGCCAGGCGCAGGGCGATGGTCTGCGTGAACAGGTCGCGCATGCCGACCGTCTCCTTGCGGGGGTCCTGCACGAATGCGACGACGATGACGCCGAACGCGCGCCCCTGCGTCAAGATGAGCTTGAGGAGGCTGGCAGCCTCGTTGACGACTTCCTTCGAGGCGTAGGCAGTGAGCACGGCGAGCTCATCGATCATCAGGACATGCACCGGGTCCCCCGGGGTCGGCTCGAACTGCCGGGTCAGCCCACGCATGAGCCGCTGCCGTTCGACGATCACACGATGCAGAGCTCGTAGGAGGCGGACGGCGTCGTCCTCACGCATCGCGACGCGGGAGAACATCGGCGCGCCGACGGCGACCTCGACGCCGCCCTTGAGGTCGATGCCCCAGAGGTTGACCACGCCAGCGTGCGCGGCAGGAGCGAGGTTGCCCGCGACGCCCCAGAAGAGCGAGCCCTTCCCCGAGCCGGTGCGGCCGACGACAAGCGTGTGCCGTCCGCTGAGGTCGAGACGCCACCGCTGCCCGTCCGAGCACCGCCCGAGGGTAACGGCGCACGTCTCGACCCGTACCGGGATGGTCGGGAAGGTGGGGACGTCGAGCAGCTCGCGCATCGTGAGGACGAGCTCGACCCACCCCGCACCGAGTCGGCGGGTCTCGACGGACTGAGCGCCGAAGGCGGTGGCGATCGCCTCCGCAGCTTCGGTGACGTCGTCGGCCGTCTGCCCGATGCGAGCACGGATCTGGAGGGACAAGGTGTTCTCGGACGCACGGACGCGCTGCAACCGGGGAATCACGCGGGGCTCGTCGCCCCGAGGGGTCGACGCCAGGCCGCAGCGCTCGGCAACCAGGACCCAGTTGCGCCGAGCCTTGCGTCGCCACCTGCGGCGTCGGATCGGTCCGCCGAGCACCGCGTCATAGGTGAGTGGGTGGACCGCGAACCACACGGCCCGAACGAGCGAGAAGGCCGGGAGGCTCCACAGCACCGCGTAGCCAGCGACGGTGTGCGAGCCGAGCAAGAGGACGTTGCCCAGCACGACGCAGGCCAGCAGCAGCCGCCAGGACCGCAGAGTCCAGGCGATCAGGTGCCAGACCACGCCCACGACCTGTCGGGTGACGACCCACGTCGTACTGAGCGCGTCCATCACGCCACCGCCGGCTCAGACGAGTCGATCGCGTTCGTGATCGGTGCAGACATCATGCCGCGTCCTTCGAGTCGGACGCCTTGCCGGCCTGTCCCGGGGTGACGAAGCCCTGTGCGCGGAAGGACCATGCGATCCGGGGCCGGCTCCCCGCGTCGTCGACGTACGGGAGGGCCGTGAGGCCCACGAACTCCACCGGCGTCCACGGCAGGGGCGAGGTGTTCTTCGGCGGCACCGGCTGCACCTCGGCGGCGAACTTGACCGAGACGCCGATCTCGCGTCGGCCGGCGTCCGCGTCGGCATCGATGACCGTGCACTGCCACATCGGCAGGCCGCTCTCCTTGTCTCGCTGCTGGGGGCGCGAGCCGTCCGCGCGCTTCTCGGCCTGGAAGTCCGCGACGGGCTCGACGAGTCCATGCAGGAACGCGCCGTTCGGGAAGACGAGACCGTGGGCCACGGGGAAACGCTTGGCGATAGCCACTTCAACCAACTCCATTCGCATGTGGAGCGCGCCAGTCGCTGCTCCTGCGACCAACTACACACTCGGACGAGTCGCGTGTCAAGCGATTGACGCGATGTCTCTCGCGCGTCAGGCGAATCGTGCGAGAATCGACAGCATGAGTACGACATGGGACACAGTGGTGCGAGAGGTGCTTGACCATGCCCGCCGAGCGGCCGGCGGCGGGGCAGCTCTCGCCCTGGCGTTGCGTTCGGCCGACGTCGGTCCTGAGTCGGGTACGTACTCGGAGTCGGCCGTCAGCAACTGGATCAAGGGACGCGCGCGGCCCCCCGCAGACGTTGTCCTCGCCGCTGCGTCTCTCTACGGACTGTCGCTCGACTCCCGGCTTGGACTCGCACCGGGGGTGGAAGGGGAGGGGGCCGGCGATGTTGCGGAGCTGCGCGGCGCTCTCCAGCGACTTGAGAAGCTCGTGTACGAGCGCCTGACCCCGCCAACCGACGACGCGACGTTCTCAACGCGCGATGTACGAGGTGTCTTTCCGACCAGGTCGGAAGCGCAGGCGGCGATGCCCGTTCTGCGGACGCTCGCGACGTCGGAGCATGTCGACGCGATGGGACTGAGCCTCAACGCGCTCTGTCAGGGAGTGTCTGATGTGACGCTCGCGGAGCTCGTGGAGAACGGTCTGACCTTGCGGTGCTTGTTCCTTGACCCGAACGGCGCGGCGACAGCGGCACGGGAGGTCGAAGAGGAGCAGCCAGCTGGGCACTTGGCGGAGCTCACGCGCGCGAACATGTTGGCCGTCGCACGTCTTCGGAAGCGGCTGTCGTCCGAGGCCAGGGGGCGCGTGCAGGTCCGCACTTACGACGAGCCCGTGCGGTTCAACATCGCGCGGTTCGATGGAACCCGCGCCGTTGTGCAGCCGTACCTGCCGCGCCTTCGCGGACTGGACGCACCCACCTTCCTGATCGAGGCCGACGACGCGCACCCGCACGGCCTCTTCCCGATCTTCGAGGCGATCTTCGACGAGACATGGGAGCGCGCTGATGTTGTCAGCGACTGAGCGGGCGGCTGACGCGGCGATCGACCTCGCGCTCTCGCTCCTGGGTGCGGGTGAAACGGGGGAGCGCGTCTACAAGACTGACCGCGACTTCGCCACTGCCACCGACTTTGCGATCGAGGACGCCGTCCGGGAGCTGCTCGCCCGCGAGACGCCCGACATCGGTTTCCTCGGGGAGGAGCGCGGACATACCGGAGATCGTGAGCAGTACTGGTGCCTCGACCCGATTGACGGGACCACCAACTTCTCGCGCGGCTTGCCGAACTACGGTGTGTCGCTCGCGCTGATCGAGGCCGGTGACCCTGTCTTCGGCACCATCGCGCTACCAGCGCACAGCGAGCGGTACGTCACCCGGGACGGTGTGGCGTTGCTCAACGAACGGTCCATCCGGGTAGCCGACACGTCGGACCTCTCCGATGCGATCGTCTCGTTCGGCGACTTCGCCACTGGCCCAGGCAGTCAGGTGAAGAACGCCCGTCGCCTCGCGACGCTCGACAACCTCGCTACTTCTGTCGGACGGATCCGGATGCTCGGCTCAGCCGCGACAGACCTAGCTTGGCTGGCGGCTGGCCGCCTTGACGCGGTCGTCATCGACGCCAACCGCACATGGGACGTCGCCGCAGGAATCGCCCTCGCACGCGCGGTGGGCGCATTCGTGAGCCACATTGACGGAAGCTCCTACACGATCGCCGGGCGGGATCTTCTTGTTGCTGGACCAGGGCTGCACAGCGCCCTTGTGGACATCCTCTCGTAGCGGGGCGGTCTCGCAACGAGTTGTGGCTCGCCATCAGGTGAAGTCCACCTGAGGCAGTGCCTTGACGATCCTGACCGTCTCGACGCTGACCGTGACGATCTTGGCGACGAGGTCGAGGACATAGCGGGGCTGCCCGGTTTCGCGGGACCAGTCGTTGGGGTTGTTGACGATGCCCGATGCCTTGTCGGTCTTGACTTGGTAGCGGTCGATGAGCCACTCGATCGCGGACCGGGAGCCGAGCATGTACTCGTGCGCAGCGTCCGGGATCCCCGCGACGGTGATGCGCGAGTTGTAGACGAGGGTCGACTTGTCAGCCTTCGCCTTCCACTTCATCTTCTCGACCCGGTAGGTCGCGTACGGATCGGCTGGAGCCACCGGCTCGCCGGTGATGGTGAGGTCGTAGGGCGCGGCGTCCTCGTAGTTGATGTGCAGGTTGATGAGGTGCCGGCCGGCATCGACGAAAGCGGCGAAGTGCTCGGCTGGGACCTTCGGGATGCGCGGCAGGGTGCGCTTGAGGTCCGCGGCGAACTGGGTGCGGTAGTCGGTTGAGTGCAGGAGCGCGTAGACGTAGACGAAGATGTCGTCCTTCGTCACCTCGGTTCCGTAGGTGGCCCGATACTCAGCCAGGCCGCTGTCCGTGATGTTGTCGATGCGCCGGTAGCCGTCGACCACGTCCATCTCGTCGAAAGTGAGCTGACCGTTCTCAACGGGTTCGTAGGTGTAGCGAGCAATGAACTGGCCACCCTCCGACCCCCAGTAGTTCAGATCAGGGATGGCATCGACGGCATGAAGGCTAAATGGCTTCGTGGCGCCCAGACCGCTGATGTAGAACCCATGGTTCGGGTGCGCCGGGGTCGGGAAGAGTTGGTTCAGGCGGTAGACCATGTCGTTGAGTTCACGGTCGAACCAGACGCGCTGGCGGGTAAATGGCCGGTAAGCGGACACCCGGCGGGCACCCTCTCGGAGCTGGTAGTGCCGCCCTCGCGCGAGCTGGCTCTTGTCAGCACGGTTCCAGCTGATCTTCGTGGGGTCGGTGTTGATGAAGGCGGCGACGTGGGCCGCGGGATCGGTCAGTGCCTGCGTTCTGACCAGTGCCGCGAAGTCGTTGACCTGGCTGTTGTAGAAGTCGACCATCCGACTGACGTTCGCGGCCAGTTCGGAGCTGGAGTAGTTATAGACCCAGGCGTCGCGGTTCGTCTTGAGCCCTCCTGACAGGACACTGAGGACAGCCGGCGTCCCGTCCTTGGTGGCGATGGGGGTGTAGGTGTCGAAGACCTCGGTGCGTTGGTTGGTCCAGTCGCCCTGGTCGTTGGGGGTGATGTTCTGCCACTCCAGCGTTTCGACTGAAGACATCGCGACGATTTCCAATTTTTCATCGCGCTTCAGGAAGTTGCCGATGCTCCGATAATGTACGACTTCCGCCGGTGGTCGATTCGGGTTCTTTACAAGGAAAGTGACGGCGACGGTAGCTTGACTGCCTGCGCCAAATACCTGGCCACCCTCTTCCTTCCAATTTGCAGCACGCATGTTCCCGCGCATGTTGAGTATATAGATCGACGTAAACTCGTCGATGAGAGTTTTCCTCAGCCCATCCGCTGCTGTCCCGTCTATGAAGCCGCCGTTGGTGACGAAGCCGATTACGCCGGACTCGCCGATCCGGTCTGATGCCCAGCGGATGGCGCGGATGTAGGAGTCGTAGAGGGAGTTCTTGTTTGTCGCGCTCGAACGCTTCGCATAGGTGGTTTCGATGGAGGCGTCGAGGGTGGGGTACTTAAGATTAGCGTTGTTGTCATTTGCTGATGTCTGCCCAGATGAATAGGGTGGGTTGCCGATGATGACGCGGATGTCGAGGGCTTTTTGGGCCAGGACGCGGGCGTTGTTGTTGGTGAACACGAGGCCGTCGTCGAGGTCGCCGTCTTCGGTCATCTGGAAGGTGTCGGTGAGGACGATGCCGTCGAACGGTGTGTAGGCGGGGTCGCCGGCGTCGTGGGTGAGGTCGTGGAAGGTCGTCTCGATGTTGATGGCCGCGATGTAGTACGCGAGGAGCATGAGCTCGTTGGCGTGCAGCTCGGAGGCGTACTTGCGGGCGAGGTCTTCGGGGGTGATGAGCCCGGACTGCAGGAGGCGGACGATGAACGTGCCGGTCCCGGTGAAGGGGTCCAGGACGTGCACGCCTTCCCCGGACAGGGACGTGCCGAACTCCTCGCGCAGGAGGTGGTCGACGGAGCGGATGATGAAGTCGACGACGGGCACGGGGGTGTAGACGATGCCCAGGGCTTCGGCTGCGCGGGGGAAGGCGAGCTTGAAGAACTTCTCGTAGAGGTCGGTGATGATGCGTTGCTTGCCTTCGGCGTTGTCGATGCCGGCGGCGCGCTGGCGCACGGAGTCGTAGAACTTCTCCAGCGAGGCGGTTTCGGCCTCGAGGTTGGCCCCTTCGAGGGTGTCGAGCATCCCTTGCATGACCAGGGAGACGGGGTTGTGCTCAGTGAAGGCGTGGTCTTCGAACAGGGCGTCGAAGACGGGCTTGGTGATCAGGTGCTGGGAGAGCATGTCGATCGCGTCGTCGCGGCTGATCGACTCGTTGAGGTTGGCGCGCAGCGCGGTGAGGAACTGGGCGAACCTGTCGGCGACGTCGGGGGAGTCGAGGAGGCCGAGCAGGCGGGCGCGGTGCTGCTCAGCGATCTTGGCGACGTCCTTGGCCCAGTCTTCCCAGTAGCGTCGGGAGCCGACCTTCGTGACGATCTTGGCGTAGATCGCATCACGCCACTGATCGAGGGCGGCCAGATCGAACATCCCCTGGACGTGGCCGGGCTCGGTGGTATCGCCCTTGGTGGTCTGGTCGTCGCGGTCGGTGGGGCCGCCGCCGACGCCGATGATCTGGATGCGTTCGTCGCGGGCCTTGTTCAGGTCGATCTTGTTGACCATCGCGTCGAAGCGCTCGTCGTGCGCGCGCAGGGCCTGCAGGACTTCCCACACGACCTTGTACTTCTCGTTGTCGCGTAGCGCGTCCTCGGGGGTCATGCCCGCGGGAATGCCGATGGGCAAGATGATGTACCCGTACTTCTTGCCCGGGGCCAGGCGCATGACGCGGCCCACGGACTGCACGACGTCGACCACGGACTTGCGCGGGTTGAGGAACATGACCGCGTCCAGGGCCGGGACGTCCACGCCTTCGGACAGGCAGCGGGCGTTGGACAGGATGCGGGCCTGGTCGGGCGGGGTCTGGGCCTTGAGCCAGTCGAGCTCAGCGTTGCGCTGGAGGATGTTGTACGTGCCATCGACGTGGTGGGCGTCGGTCATCAGCTGAATGACCCCGTCCTCGCGCTCTTCGTCGGTCAGCGGGTTGTTGTGGGTGTACTCCACGACGATCTGCTCGAACATGTCCGCGAACTGCTTCGAGCTCTTGATGTCCCGGGCGAACGCCACCGCCCGGCGCATCGGGGCCGGGTCGGTCTCGAAGCCGTGCTCGGAGCGCCCGCGCTTGGCCAGGCCGTTCCAGCACCCCACGATCTTGGCGACGTCGTCGAGCTTGAGCTCGCCATGCTCGGCGAACTGGTTCTGGAACGTGCGTGAAACCGAGCCCTCATCGACCGCTAGGACCAGGACCTTGTAGTCGGTGAGCAGGCTGCGTGAGACCGCCTCGCCAAACCCGAGGCGGTGCAGCTCAGGCCCGTAGAGTCGTTCGTCGTCCATCGAGGCGAGCAATGCCTGGGAATCGCCGGCCTTGGTCTTAGACGCCTCGTCGTAGATGCGCGGGGTCGCGGTCATGTACAGGCGCTTGGACGCGGTGATGTAGGACGCGTCATGCACCCGGGTGAACGCGGACTCGTCGGTGCCTGCCAGGGTCGCTCCAGTGGTGCGGTGCGCCTCGTCGCAGATGATCAGGTCGAAGTCACCCGACCCGGCCTTCTGGGCCTGTGCGACCACGTCGATCGACTGGTAGGTGGAGAACACGACCGTGATGCGCCCCTGACCGGCCGCCTCGTCACTGAGCCGGGCCGCGAGCTTGGCCGGGTTGGTCGTGGACGGGTGCGCCAGGTCGACGGAGGAGATGTCCTCCGAGGCGTTCGCGGACTTCTTGCCGACTTTGACGTCCGAGCAGACCGCGAACGTGCGCAGGGAGTGCTCGGCCTCGATCGACCACTCACGCAACGACTGCGACAGCAACGCGATCGAGGGGACCAGGAACAACACTTTGCCGCCGAGGGGCACGAGGTCCTCGACGATCTTGAGCGACGTGAACGTCTTGCCCGTCCCGCACGCCATGATCAGTTTGCCGCGATCCCCCGTGGCCAGTCCCGCACGGACTGCCTCGAGGGCCTCGACCTGGTGGGCGCGCAGCTGCTTGCGGCCCTTGACCTCCATGACCTCGGGGGTCTCCAGGTCGAACTGCGACCAGTCGATGCTCGACTCCGCCAGGTCCATGAACCGCAACCGCTCCACGGGAATCTGCTGGTCGTGGATCGCGGCCTCAGCGTTGGGACCCCACTGGTCAGTGGTGGAGACCACGATCCGGCCCCGGAACGGGTTCTTGCCCGACTCCGATAAGAAGGAGTCGATGTGCTGCTTGTAGAGCGTGGACCCTGGGTCGAAGAACTTGCACTGGATCGCCACCGCATCGCCGGTCTCGCGCTCGATCGCGACCAGATCAACGCCGTTGTCCTTCGCCCCTGCCCGCTGCGGCCAGTCCATCCACATGAACACCTCAGAGAACCGCTGAGCGTAGACGACATCAGTCTTGAAGTACTGAAGCATCATCCGCTCGAACCTGTCGCCCTTGTCCCGCTCATCAGTAGCCGAGTAGTAGAGCTTGTCGAGGATGTCTTCCACAGAGGTCACCAGCGAAACTCTAGCCACTCGGCAAGTGCTCCCCGGCCATACGGTCCCGCAACGCCCCGCTGCAACGGGTGAATCCTCAGCACCCACACACTCCGGGCCAGTCAACGTGTGTACGACGTTGTCGACGCTGTGAGAACTTTCCCTACTGACTCAAGCGCGCGGCTTCGCCGCGCGGGCGACCTCCCGGGTGGGCCGGCGCCGCAGGACCCCGCGCTCCTCTCGCAAGCTCGCTGCGCGCACCCCGCGTCGCCGGCCCACCCGTCCAGCCGCCACGACGAAGGGCGGTCCCGTGTCATTCCGGGACCGCCCTCATGTCGTCGCTGGTTGCCGACACCGTCGTCGTACCGTCCGGCTCCGCACCGACAGCCGAGCATCCGGCCGTCTCCGCCCTGCGTCCAGGGCGCCGGCGGCGTCGCTCCGCGATGGCCTGCGGCCACCCTTGACCCAGGACTCCGACAGCCTCTTGTGCTCCGCTATCGGTACGGCGCCTCCGAGTGTGCCCACTGAAAGCCGCCGTTCGGCTCCCCGCCGTCCTCCCCGCCAAACGACGCGAACTCCTCGCCCGAGGGCCAGTTTCCCGGGCGAACCCCGCGAAGGGAACCGCGGGATCCTGCGGGAGAGCCCGCCACCGTGTTCCTACGGATCAGAAGGTTGGGGGTTCGAATCCCTCCGGGCGCACAGTACGCGAAGGCCAGGAACCGTCACGGTTCCTGGCCTTCGTGCGTCTCAGGACATCGCCCTCCGAGCGGGATGTCAGGGTCGGCAGCGCTCAGCCCTGACCGAGCTCGCGAAGGGCCGCCATCAGTTCGGCGGGCCGGTCCGTCCCGACGAGGTACTCCTTCGGCCCGTCCGGCACCTTGATCACGACGACACTTCCGCCTCTGACCAGGAGCGCCCACCGGCCAGGGCCGATCCACCGGAGGCCCAGCCCGCCCGCGGCCGCCATCGAGAGCGTCCCGTCCGTCACCTCGGAGATCTCGTCCCGGCTGATGGCATGCCGCCACACCGGGATGCCGAGGCGGAAGCCGAGGGAGACGCCTCGGACCGGGTCCACCTCCACGACGGACGACATCCGCGCCGCGCCCAGCACCAGCGCCATGGATCCGAGCGCGACCAGCACGACCCCGACCGCCTCGGCGGTGGATCGCGAGTCGGGCACGGCCGTCGCGACGATGAACGAGGTGATCACCAGGCCGAGGAGGACGACCCCGACCTGGAGCTCCCGCGAGGCGTGCCTGGTCTCACGAAACGTCGTGGAGGCCCCTTCCGGCGCCGACGCCGACGCGTCGCTCCGGGGGCTCTCCGGTGAAACAGGCATTCCGACCTTTCGGCAGGTACGTGCATCTGGCGGGACGCCAGGAGTCTGTCACACCGGCGCGGGCGCCGCGCCCGAGGGGTGCTTCCAGGGACGCCGTGCAGCCGAGCCCTCCCCGTCGGCCGCGCGCCGCCATCGGGCAGGTCCCCGTCCTTGGTGGGTCCTGGTCCCGCCGGGCGGTCACCTCCACGGGATCTCGAGACGGCCCGGGCCGTGGTGCAGGGAGCCCTCGTAGGACAGGGCGTGCCCGGCCGGGACGTCGACCGTCAGGAGGCCGTCCCGGTCGGCGACGACCGTGAGGTCCCCACCGCCGAGCGGCACGACCGCGGCCGCCCAGCCCAGGTCGCCGAGGTCGGGGTCGACCGTGAAGGTCCGCCACCCGGGCTCGAGCGGGACGAGGCCCAGGACGAGCTCCGGGAGCGCGGCAGCAGGTCCGCTCGCCCACCCGTGGCACAGGCTCTTGCCGTACGGGCGGCCGTACATGGACAGCGGGTCGTGCCCCGGACGGGGGAACTCCTCCCAGAAGGTCACCGACCCCGCGTCGAGCATGGGGCCCCAGTCCGCCGCGAGCGCGCGGACCGCGTCGGGCCGGTGCCCCGCAGACCCCAGCGCCCGCAGCGCGAGCGTCCTCATGAACGGCGTGCGGAACGTCGCGGCGGTCATCACGTCGACGGCGCCGCGGGGGACCGCGCCGTCGAACAGCCCGGCGTGGACCGCGAGCAGGGTCGCGTAGGGGTCCGGAGCGCTGCTCCCGTCCAGGTAGGTGCGCCAGGCGCCGTCGGTGCCGCTCCAGCCCTCGGCGCGCAGGACCTGGAGGACGCGGTCCGCGAGCCGCTCCCAGCGCCGGGCGCCGGGATGGTGCACGACGCCGAGGACCCGACCTGCCGCGCGCAGCGCCCAGTACCAGAGCACCTGGAGCGCGACCGGGTCGCGTCCCGGGGCGAACGTCACTCCCCAGTCGATGAGGACGGCGCCGGGCCCGGCCTCCGGGAACGCGTCGAGATCGGGTCGGGGGCGCAGGACGCCGCGCTCGTCGACGTCGGCAGCGAGCGTGCCCGGGAACGAGTCGACCGCGTCGGCCTGTCCCCCGAGGAAGGCGGCGTCGTCGAAGTGCAGGTGGTGCAGGTCGTGGGAGATCACCCACCACAGCGAGTAGTCCGAGATCCCGTTGATGAGGTGCGAGCGGGGCGACCCGAGGGCGCGGATGCTCGCCCGGACGACCTCGGGGTCCGCGAACGCGTAGGCGTTCGACGCCAGGCTCAGGCCGATGTCGCCGATCCACGGCATGCGGTCCCGCTTGATGCCGTCGATCATGAGCGACTGCATGCACAGGCGGAGCGTGAGCGCGCTCGACGCCCACACCTGGTCGAGGCGCGCGTCGTCGCACACGAACGCGCCGCGGCGCGGTGCGGGCCGGACGGAGGCCTCGACGTGGACCGACGTGCCGCGGAGGCGGGGGCCGGGAACATCTCCGTCTTCCTCGGCTGGGACGTCGAGGTCCGACGACGGTTCCCCCTCACGGAGGAGGTCGAGCTGCCCGCGGCCGCCCCCTCCCTGGTCGGCGGCACGATCCTCGTCACCGGGTCGGGTCGGCGGCTGCGTCAGATCGCGGCCGACCCCGAGGCGTGCGTCGGCGCGCTCAAGGTGCACCCGGGTGGGACGACGGCGACCCTGTTCACGTCCCCTCGACGCCTCTTCGAGCGGCTCACGAGCGAGTTCAACTCTCACCTCGGCGTGCACGAGGACCAGGTCGCGGCACGCGGGCTCGACTTCCACGCGGTGGTCCACGCCCAGCCCCCGCACCTGACGTACCTCTCGCACGTCCCCGCCTACCGGGACGACGCGACGATGAACCGGCGCATCCTGCGCTGGGAGCCCGAGTCGATCGTCTCGCTGCCCCAGGGCGTCAAGGTCCTGCCGTTCTTCGTCCCGGGCTCGCCCGAGATGATGGAGGCGAACGTCCTGGGCCTGCGCGAGGCCGAGGTGACCCGGTGGAGCAAGCACGGGGTCATGTCGCGCTCCGACCTGTCGGTCGTGCGGGCCGTCGACCGGATCGAGTACGCCGAGACGGGCGCCAAGTACGAGTACATGGACCTCATGGTCGGAGGGCGCGCCGAGGGGCTCACCCGGGACGAGATCCGGTCGGTCGCGACCACCTTCGCGATCGAGTCGCCCTGGCTCTGACGGCAGGGCGGGAGCCCGTCGGGCGGCGGACGCACCCGACGGGCTCCGACCCGTCAGGCGGGGACGTCTACCACCAGGCGCGCGAGAATCCGGCCGCCTCGGCCTCTTCCCAGTCCTCGAAGCACACGTCGCCCTCGATCCGCTTGAAGATCCACCGGTCCTCACGGAGGTAGTAGAGGTTCGTCGCACCGTCCGCCTGGCGGACGTGGAGGCCCTTGACCCGGCAGTCCGCCGGGATGGGCGTCGGTGTCGGCGTCGGCTCCTCGGGGGCGGGAGTCGCGGTCGGCTGGGGGGTCGGGCGAGGGGTCGGGCGAGGCACGGGCGTCGGGCCGGGCGACGGAGACGGCGACGGCTCGTCGACGGACGGCGCCTCGGGCGTCGGGGTGGGGGTCGGGCGCGGCCTGTCGACCGGGGGGACGACGGGGTCCCGCGGCGGGGGCGGCGTGCTGCCCGCAGGCAGGGGCTCGTCGGGACACGCGGAGAGGACGGCGACCATGGCGGTCTTCTCCGCACCGGTCACGCGCAGGCCGTACGTGTACTTCACGCCCACCTGGCGGGCGACGTAGGCGCAGCGGTACGACTCGTCGGGCGGCAGCCAGGCGGAGGCGTCGCCGTCGCCCTTCTGCTGGTTCAGCGCGCCGTCGACCACGAGGAGGTTGAGCGGATCGTTGGCGAACGCCTCCCGCCGTGTCCTGTCCCACGACCACGCGCCCTTGTGCCACGCGTCGGTCAGCGCGACCACGTGGTCCAGCTGGACCTTGCCGGACGACAGCGGCCCGCGCTCGAAGGCGATGTCCGTGCCCCCGTACGGGTCGGCGAGCAGACCCGTGACGACCACGCAGTCGTCCGTCCCCGGCTTGAACGAGACACCGGACAGCGACCGGCCGAGGGCGTCGTTGCGCGTGTCGCAGCCGTTGCCGTCGGTGTCCGCGAACCGCTTGCCGAACGCCTCGACCGCGAACCTTCTCGTGCCGTCCCGGTCCCCGACCTCGAGCAGGGCGACCGTCGCCAGCGCCGACTGGGAGGGCGCCGCGGCGACGACGGCGTCGACCGTGAGCGACGCGACGTCGAGCACGGCCGAGTTGGCCACCTCGACGTAGTCGGGGGTCCGGTCCTCCGGCGGGTCCACGACGGGGCTCGGGGCGCTCGCGGTCTTGGAGGCGGACGCGACCGGCGGCCCGTCCTGGGCGCGCTTGCCGGCGAGCGCGATGCCGCTCCCTGCGAGCGCGAGGACCAGCACCGCGCACCCGACCCAGAGGGAGGGCCCCGACAGGCGTCCACGCTGCGCGGGCGACCGGCGCGCGGAGCTCGGCGACGACGTCGGGCCGTGGCTCGCGGTGCCCGTGCCGCCGGCCTGTCCGCCCGGCCACCCCGGACCTGACGGCGGTCGTGGCACGGGCGGCTGGGCCCGCACCGTCGCGGCGGGAGCGTAGGACCCGGGCTGCTCCTCGACCCCGGGGCGCACCGCGGCGAACGGCGTCTCCTCGCCCTCGGCGGGCGGTGTCCGTGGCGGGTCGCCACCGAGGGTGCCGACGCCGAGCGGGAGGCGCTGGGTGCTGGCGGGCACGGCCGCAGGACGGGTGTGCTGGGACCAGCGGTCGCCGTCGAACCATCGTTGCGTGCCGGCGGCCGAGGGGTCGGGATACCACCCCGGGGCGGTGCGACCCATGGCGCCTCCTGCTGCTCTGGTCGCCTGCGGGCAACCCGCCGGCGGCGTCCTGGACCGGCAGGGCGATCGAAGGCTAGCGGAGAGGGGGAGCAGGTCACGAATCCGTCCGGAGCGGCGCGAGGACGGGTGTGGATGCGATCTCACGCGGGCGTGCCCGGCGCGGCGGCCGGTCGATGCTTGACAGCGCTGTCAGAATCGCGGTCTACTCGCCCCAGGGTGCGCCGAGGGCTCCCGGCCGCGCGGTGACGCGTCGTCGGGGCACGTCGGCGCGGAGCAGGTCCGGGGCGCGACGAGCCCCGCCAGAGATCCGTGCGGGGGTGGGTGCACATGGCCGCAGGTGGTCGACCGGCACGCGGGGGACGTCGACCGACCCTCGCCGCCGTGGCCGAGGCCGCAGGAGTCAGCCTCAAGACGGCGTCCCGCGTGCTCAACGACGAACCCAGCGTCTCCGAGGCGACCCGGCTCAAGGTCCGCACGGCCGCCGACGAGCTGGGCTTCCGGCGCAACGCCGTCGCCGCCGACCTCGCGCGCGGCGGCGTGTCCCGCCTCGTCGGGTTCGTCACGGGCGACATCGCCAACCCCTTCTACTCGGACCTCGCCGCCGGGATCGAGCGCGAGCTGCGCAAGCACGGGCTCCAGCTCATCACCACGAGCTCCGACGAGGACGCCGACCAGGAGCGCGAGCTCATCGACGCCCTGATCGAACGACGCGTCGCCGCCCTCTTCATCGCCCCCACGGGCACCGACCACTCCTACCTGCACCCCGAGCTGGCGACCGGGGTGCCCGTCGTCTTCCTCGACCGCCCACCGGGCGGCATCGAGGCCGACACGGTCGTGCTCGACAACCGCGCGGGCGCCGAGGAGGCGACGCGTCACCTCCTGGCCCAGGGACACCGCCGGATCGCGCTCGCGGGCGACCTGTCCCGACTGTGGACGTTCCGCGAACGCCACGAGGGCTTCGTCGCCGCCCTGCGCGACGCGGGCATCGAGGACCCCGAGCGGTACGTGCGCGAAGGCCTGCACGACGCGGAGTCGGCCCGGGCCGCGGTCGAGGAGCTCCTCGCGCTCGACGAGCCCCCGACCGCGATCCTCACGGCCAACAACAAGATCACGCAGGGCGCGCTCAGGGCGCTGCGCGCGAGGGCCCACGCCCCGTCCGACGGTGGGGGCGACGGCGCGGCCCACGCCCCGTCCGACGGCGCGGCCCACGGCGACCGCCGGAGCGTCGCGCTCGTCGGGTTCGACGACTTCGAGCTCGCCGACGTGCTGGGGGTGACGGTCGTCGGGTACGAGGTCTCCGCGATGGGCCAGGAGGCCGCACGGCTCGCGGTGGACCGCATCGCGGCGCCCGGTGGGGCAGCACGGTGGCGCGTGGTCCCGACCGTCCTGGTCCCCCGGGGCTCCGGCGAGATCGCGCCGAAGGTCGGGACGCTCGAGGTGCCGGCCGGTCGGTGACCCGCCCGCGGGGGCGTGGCCCACTGGCGGGGCGTGGCCCACCCGCGGGGGCGTGGCCCGCCCCGCCGTGCGGCGGTCGGCGCCGGGACGCGATGGTCCGTCCGTGCGCCCGCTGCGCCGTGACGACGACCGGGCGCACGCGCGCGCCGCTTGTCGCCGTCGTCCTCTCGTGCCCCCTGCGGAGGTCTCTCCGCGGTAACGATTGTGCGTACCTCTTTGACAGGGGGGAGGTGCGGTCGTACGTTCGACCTGTTCCTGACAGCGCTGTCAACGACGAAAGTAGGACCCCATGCGTAACGGATTACGCGTCGCCGGGGCACTGGTGGGCACTGCGGCCCTCCTCGCCCTCGCGGCTTGCAGCGGCGACTCTGGTAGCGATTCCACCAGCGGAGGCTCGGGAGAGGCCGCGGGCGGCGACGTCGAGGTCTTCACCTGGTGGGCTTCCGGCTCCGAGAAGGCGGGCCTCGACGCCCTCGTCACGGTGTTCGACGAGCAGCACCCCGACTACACGTTCGTGAACGGCGCGGTCGCGGGCGGTGCCGGATCGGCCGCCAAGGACCTGCTCCAGACCCGGCTCCAGGCCAACGACCCCCCGGACACGTTCCAGGCCCACGCGGGCGCCGAGCTCACCGACTACATCGACGCCGCCCAGATCGAGGACATCTCCGACCTCTACGACCAGTACGGGGTGACCGACGTCTTCCCGGAGGACCTGATCGACCTCCTCACCGTGGACGGCAAGATCTACTCGATGCCGTCGAACATCCACCGCTCCAACATGGTCTGGGCCAACCCCGCCGTCCTGACCGAGGCGGGCCTCGACCCCACGGCGACGTACGAGACCCTCGACGACTGGTTCGTGGCCCTCGACGCGGTCCAGGCCGCCGGCAAGACGCCGCTCTCGGTCGGCCAGACCTGGACGCAGGTCAACCTGCTCGAGACGGTCCTCATGGCCGACCTGGGCGCCGAGGCCTACAACGGGCTGTGGGACGGCTCGACCGACTGGGAGAGCCCGGAGGTCACGGCCGCCCTCGAGGACTTCGAGCAGCTCATGAGCTACACCAACACCGACCGCGACGGCCTGGACTGGCCCGAGGCCACGCAGCTCGTCATGGACGGGCAGGCCGCCTACAACGTCATGGGCGACTGGGCCGTGGCGGCGTTCGAGGGTGCCGACAAGGTCGCCGGGACCGACTTCGTCTACTTCCCGGTGCCCGGCACCGACGGCATGTTCGGCTTCCTCGCCGACTCGTTCACGCTCCCCGTGGGCGCCAAGAACCCCGACGGCGCCAAGGCTTGGATCGAGACCGTCTCGAGCCTCGAGGGGCAGACCGCGTTCAACAAGGCCAAGGGCTCCATCCCGGCCCGGACCGACGCGAACCCGGACGACTTCTCCGAGTACCAGCAGACCGCGATCACGTCGTTCGCCGAGGACACGATCCTGCCGTCGCTCGCCCACGGCGCGGCGGCCTCGGTCACGGTGTCCAACGCCATCTCGGACGCGACGAGCAAGTTCACGTCCGGCGCGTCCGACCTGTCGCAGTACCAGGCCGACCTGGCCGCCGCTGCCGCAGGCTAGGCCGTGCGACGAGCCCGCCGCGGAGCTGCTCCCGCAGCCCCGCGGCGGGCCCTGCCCGGTCACGCGCCGGACCCGAGACCCGCCGCACCACCCGCCGCACTCCCCGTCGCACCCGCCCGGCGGCCGTCGTCGCACCCTCGTGCGGACGAGCGTCCCCGGGCCGTGCCCGCACCCCTGGAGGATCACCGGTGATCCACTCCGCCCGACGATGGGGCCCGCCGCTCCTTCTCGTCGCCCCGTCCCTGATCCTGGTCGGGGTCTTCGTCTACGGCCTCATCGCGATCAACTTCTCGACCTCGACCACGGACATGCACAAGGCCGCGCAGTCCACGGGCCAGGCTCCCGTGTCCCGGGTCGGCCTCCAGAACTACCTCGACCTGCTCGCGAGCCCGGAGTTCCAGCACTCGTTGCTGAACCTCCTGATCTACACCGTGGTCTTCCTGGTGGGGACCATGGTCGTCGGGTTCGTGTGGGCCTGGCTCCTCGACAAGCCCCTCAAGGGCGAGGGGTTCTTCCGCGCCGTCTACCTGTTCCCCATGGCGGTCTCGTTCATCGCCTCGGGCGTCGTGTGGCGCTGGCTCCTCAACTCGAACCAGGACGAGAAGGCGAGCGGCCTCAACCGGCTGTTCCAGATGATCGGCCTGGACGCGCTGCAGAACAACTGGTGGAACAACATCACGTTCGGCATCGCGGCCATCGCGATCCCCGCGATCTGGCAGCTCTCCGGCTACGTCATGGCGCTCTTCCTCGCAGGGTTCCGCGGCATCCCCGAGGAGCTGCGCGAGGCGGCCCGCATCGACGGCGCGAGCGAGTGGAAGCTGTACCGCTACGTGCTCTTCCCGCAGCTCACGCCGATCGCGCTGTCCGCGCTCATCATCGTGGGCCACATGTCGCTCAAGGCGTTCGACCTCATCATGTCGATCTCGAAGCCGTCGAACTACCAGACCAAGGTCCCGGCGGTCGACATGTACGTCTTCAAGTCGAGCTTCGACTACGCGAACGCCGCCGCCGTGGGCGCGATCCTGCTCGTCATCGTCGCGTTCGTGATCGTGCCCTACCTGATCTCCCTGAACCGCAAGGAGAAGATCCGATGACCGCCGTGACCAGCCCCGTCGAGGCGCCCGTCCCCGGAGCGTCCCCCGGCTCGGGTTCCGGGCCCGGCGCCGGCGCGGCGGGCCGCCGCAAGAAGAAGCCCGTCGAGCGGTTCTCCGTGGCCCGCACGCTGCGCTACGCGCTCCTGATCCTCTTCGTGCTGATCGTGCTCGTGCCGGTGTACGTCCTGTTCGTCACGAGCTTCAAGGGACCGGGGGACGCGGCGCCGACCCGCGCGTGGAACCTGCCGCAGGTGTGGACGACCGAGAACTGGCAGGCGGCGTGGACGGCGCTGGCGCCGGCGATCGGCCGCACGCTCCAGATGGTCGTCCCGGCGGCGCTCATCTCGGCGTTCCTCGGCTCGCTCAACGGGTTCGTGCTCTCGCGCTGGCGGTTCCGCGGCGCGAACCTCGTCTTCACGCTCATCCTGTTCGGAATGTTCATCCCGTACCAGGCGGTGATCATCCCGCTCAACCAGCTCGTCCTGAGCCTCAACCTGCCGAGCGGCATCCCGACGCTGATCGTCCTGCACGTGATCTACGGCCTGCCGATCACGACCCTGATCTTCCGCAACTACTACCAGACGGTCCCGAACGAGCTCATCGAGGCGGCGCGGGTCGACGGCGCGGGCATGCTGCGCACGTACTGGTCCATCGTGCTGCCGATCTCGATCCCGAGCTTCGTGGTCGTGCTGATCTGGCAGTTCACCTCGGCGTGGAACGACTTCCTGTTCGCGGTGTTCTTCTCCTCGAGCCAGAACGGCCCGGTCACGCTCGCGCTCAACAACCTCGCGAACGGCGCCCTGCTGCAGAACTACGGGGTCTCGATGGCGGGCGCGCTGTTCGCGTCGCTCCCGACCCTCGTGGTGTACATCCTGCTCGGCAAGTACTTCATGGGCGGGCTCATGTCCGGGTCGGTCAAGGGGTGAGGCGGGCACGACGCGGCGGCACGCGGCCACGGGAGGCGGGCGACGCCGTCGGGCGTTCGCCCTGCACGCGCCCGGGCGGGGAAGATCTGTGGACACCGACGACGAACGGGGAAGCATGACGACCGACGACCATCCCGCGCGCTCGGGAGACGGGGCGGCGTGGCGCCGCGGCGAGCTCCGCAGGCTGCTCGCCTTCGCGGAGGCCTCGATCGGGCCCGACGGCGGGGCGCGCTGGCTCGACGACGACGGCGCCCCCGACCTGCGCAGGCCCGTGCACACGTGGATCACGGCGCGCATGGCGCACATGTTCGCGCTCGGTGCGCTGCTGGGGCTGCCCGGGACGGACCTGCTCGCGGACCGGGCCCTCGACGGGTTGCGCACCGCGCTGGCCGATCCCGTGGACGGCGGCTGGTTCGCGTCGCGCGGGCCGGGCGAGGCGGTCGACGCCACCAAGAGCGCGTACGCGCACGCGTTCGTGGTCCTGGCGGCGTCGAGCGCCACGGTCGCGGGCAGGCCCGGTGCGCGCGAGCTCCTCGACGACGCGCTGCGCGTCCTGGACCAGAGGTTCTGGGACGCCGACCAGGGCATGCTGCGGGACGAGTGGGACCGCGCCTGGACCACGTGCGCGCCCTACCGGGGCGCGAACGCGAACATGCACGGAGTCGAGGCGCTGCTCGCGGCGCACTCGGCCACGGGCGACCCGCGGTGGCTCGAGCGCGCGAGCGCGATCGCGGACCGCGTCGTCGGCTGGGCGGCCGAGCGGGAGTGGCGCGTCGTCGAGCACTTCGACGAGACGTGGCGTCCGCTGCCCGACCTCAACGCCGAGCGGCCCGACGACCCGTTCAAGCCCTTCGGGTCGACGCCCGGGCACGGGTTCGAGTGGTCCCGCCTGCTGGTCCAGCTCGACGCGGCGCAGGCCGCCGTGGGCGCCGGGGCCGCCGACGCGCGGCTGGACGCCGCGCGACGGCTGTTCGACCGCGCACTCGCGGACGGCTGGGACCCGGTCGAGGGCGGGTTCGTCTACACGGTCGACTGGTCCGGCCGGCCCGTCGAGCGGCGACGCTTCCACTGGGTGGCCACCGAGGCCGTCGCGGCCGCCGAGGTCCTCGCCCGGGTGACCGGCGAGCCCCGGTACGCGCGGCTCGCGGACGACTGGTGGGCCTGGGCCAGGTCGCACCTGGTCGACGCCGAGCGCGGGTCGTGGCGTCACGAGCTCGACGCCCGCAACCGCCCGTCGTCGGACGTGTGGGACGGCAAGCCCGACGTCTACCACGTCGGCCAGGCGTTCCTCCTGGCCGACGTCCCGGTCACGGGGAGCCTCGCGGAGTCGGTCGCGGCGGCTCAGCGGGTGCCGTAGATCTCCACCTCGGCCGCCTTGACCGCGAACCACGCCCTCTCGCCCGGGGCCAGGCGCAGGTCCGCGACGGACCGCGCCGTCAGGTCCGCCGCGAGGTGCCCGACGGCGTCGCGCACCTCGCGGGGCCCCGTCACCTTCCCCCAGGCCCGGAAGAGCTGGCCGTGCGGCTCGAGCGACGTGATCGTCACCGCGAACGCGTTGCGCGGGCTGCCCGACGGCGCGTCCCGGTGGACCGCGACCGCGCGCGGCTCGAACATCGCGACCGCCGGGTCCCCCGGGACGAGGCCCGCCTCGTCGGCGACGACGCCCGCGACGACCTGTGCGGCGGTGCCCGTGAGGGTGGCCGTGCCGGGGCCCCCGGTCGCCCCGGCGCTGCCCGCGCCGCCGTCCGGTCCGTCGTGCCCGCCGAGCCGCAGCCCGCCGTCGTCGGTCGCGGTCCCGGCGAGCAGGTTGATGCCCGCGAGGCGGGCGGCGAACCGTGACCGAGGACGCGTCAGGACCTCGCGCGCCGGTCCGTCCTCGACGACCCGCCCCGCGTCCAGGACGACCGCCCGGTCGGCGAGCAGCAGGACGTCGAGCAGGTCGTGCGTCACCAGGAGGGTCGTGCGGGGGTGGGCGCGCTGGGCGTCGTGCAGGGCCCGGCGCACCTGCTGCGCGACCCCGACGTCGAGCGAGGCCAACGGCTCGTCGAGCAGCAGGACGCGGGGGTCGGTCGCGAGGGCGCGCACGATCGAGACGCGCTGCGCCTGACCGCCCGACATCTCGTGGGGCCGCCGCGCGGCGAGGTCGCCTGCGGCGAGGGCGTCGAGCAGCTCGCGGGCCGCGGCCCTGGCCCGGTGCCTGGGCGCCCCCCGGGCACGGAGCCCGAACGCGACGTTGTCCACCGCGTCCAGGTGCCCGAACAGCAGCGGCCGCTGCGTCAGCCACCCGACCCCGCGCCTGCGCGGTGGGACGGCGACCCCGTGCAGGGTGTCGGTGAGGACCGTGCCGTCGATCGTGACGCGCAGCTCGTCGGGCAGGGGCCCCTCGGCACGGGTGGACCGGCGGTGCGGGAGCAGTCCCGTGAGGGCCTGGAGGAGCGTCGACTTGCCCGCACCGTTGGGCCCGAGGACCGCCACGACCTCGCCGGGCCGGACGGAGAGGTCGACGTCGACGCCGCGCTCCGCGAGCCGCACCCGCACGTGCACCGGTGCGCCGGGGAGGGCGGACCCGGGCGCCGGGACGGACGGACCCGGGTCCGGCGTCGTCGGGCCGGAGGGCGCGCGGACGCGTCCGGCGCTCGCGGGGCCGACGGGTTGCTCGCGGGCCGGGCCGGCGGGCCGGGCCGGGCTGGCGGGCCGGGCCGGTCCGCCGCGCTCCTCCCGCCCGAACGGGCCGCCGTGGACCGCGGCCGTCACGACGAGCGCCACGACCACGAGCAGGAGGGACAGTGCGACCGCTGCGTCGGGGTCGGCGCTGCGCTGGAGGTAGATCTCGAGCGGCAGCGTCTGCGTGACGCCCTGGAGCGACCCGGCGAACGTGATGGTCGCGCCGAACTCCCCGAGGGCGCGGGCGAACGCGAGCACGGACCCGGACACGAGCCCGGGCAGGACGAGCGGGAGCGTCACGCGGCGCAGGACGGTCGTGGGGGAGGCGCCGAGCGTCGCGGCGACCTCCTCGAAGCGGGCGTCGTGCGTCCGCAGCGAGCCCTCGAGGCTCAGCACGAGGAACGGCAGCGCGACGAACGTCTGCGCCATGACCACCGCGGTGGTCGTGAACGCGACCTCGACCCCCAGCACGGACAGGTGCTGGCCGATCAGCCCGCGCCGCCCGAACGTGTGGAGCAGCGCGATGCCACCCACGACGGGCGGCAGCACGAGCGGCAGCAGCACGAGCGCACGGGCGACGCGCTGCCCGGGGAACGTGGTCCGCGCGAGGACCAGCGCCATGGGCGCGCCCAGCAGGACGCAGCACACGGTCGCGACGGACGACGTCCGCACCGAGAGCCACAGGGCGTCGGTCGCGGTGGGCGAGGTGAGGAGGTCCCAGATCCCGCCGAGGCCCCCGGACACGTCGAGGCGCGCGACCATCGCGACCACGGGCACGACGACGAACAGCGCGCCGAGCGTCGCGGGGACGAGGACCCAGCGGGGGAGGCCGCGCATCAGAGGGCCGCCCGGGGCGTCCGGGGGAGGCGACCCCGGGCACGGCTCGACCCGAGAACGGCCCTGCTCCCGCGTCCTGGCCTCACGGTGCCCCGAAGCCCGCCTTCGCGAGCGCGTCCTGGCCGACGGGTCCGGTCACGAGGGCGACCCACTCCTGCGCCAGCGCGGCGTCGGCCGCCCCCGTCGTGACGGCGATCGGGTACTGGTTGACGACGGTCGTCGTCTCGGGGACGTCGACGACCTCGACGTCGTCGCCCGCGAGGGTCGCGTCGGTCACGTAGACGAGGCCGGCGTCGGCCTCCCCGGCCGTGACCTTGGCGAGGACATCGGTCACGCTGGCCTCCTCGCTCACGCGGTGGACCGTGGTGCCGGCGGCGGCCTCGACCTTCGCGGTCGCGGACCCGCAGGGCACCTCGGCCGCGCACACGACGACCTTGAGGTCCTCGCGCGCGAGGTCCGCGAACGACGTCACACCACCCGGGTTCCCCGGGGGCACGACGACCGTGAGGGTGTTGGTCGCGAAGACCACGGGGTCGGCCGCGTCGCCGCCCTCGACGACGCGGTCCATGTTCGTGGTGTCGGCCGAGGCGAGCACGTCGCCGGGGCTCCCGGCGAGGAGCTGGTCGGCGAGGTCGGCCGACCCGGCGAACGACAGGGCGACGGTCACGCCGTCGTGCTCGGCCTCGAACTCCTGCGCGAGGTCCGCGAACACGTCGCGCAGCGACGCGGCGGCGAGCACGGTGAGGGTCTGCTCCTCGACGGGAGCGGTCGGGCCGGGCGGGCTCGCGTCCGGGGTGCCCGACGGCGCCGCGCACGCCGCGAGGGCGGCCGTCAGCAGGGCGGTGGTCGCCACGGCGAGCGCACGCCGGGCGGGTCGGCCGCGGCGTGGGGTGCTCGCGCGGGCAGGACGGGCGGAGCGGTTCATGCGAGGCCTCCCGGCGTCTCGACGATCACGGTGGTGGCCTTGACGACGGCGACGGCGAGGCTGCCCGGCTCGAGGCCCAGCTCTCGGACGGCCTCCGTGCTCATGAGGGAGACGACGCGTTGCCCGCCGCACAGCATCTCGACCTGGGACATGACGGTGTCGCTGACGACGCCGGTGACGATCCCGACGAACCTGTTCCGGGCCGAGCGGGCGACGCCCGAGGGGTCGGGGGTCGCCTGGGCGGTGCGGACGGCGTAGGCGGCGAGCCGGGCTCCGTCGACGACCTTGCGGCCCGAGTCGTCGAGCGTGGCGTCGAGCTCGCCGGCGTCGACCCAGCGGCGGACGGTGTCGTCGCTGACGCCGAGCAGGTCGGCAGCTTCCCTGATCCGATAGTGCGGCATGAGGAAGACTATAGGGCCGCATCTGCGGAGTGCGTGGACGGGATCGGCGAACCTCGCGGCGATTCAGGGGTATATGCCCGATTCGGCGCCGGGGCCGTGGCATGCTCGCACGGTGCGCACGGCTCGCTGCGTCCTGGACGGGTAGGAGGACTCGTGTTTCGTCGGTACTGGAGCTCGTTCGCCTTGGTCGTGATCGGCGCCGTCTGGGCAGTGGGCGGAGGGATCGCCGCCCTCACCGGCGACGACGGCCCGCAGTCGCCGCTCCTCGTCGTCGTGCTCGGCGGGCTCGCGGTCGCCGCGGGTCTCGTGAGCGCGGCCGTGCGGGCGAGGTCGCGCGACGAGCCATGAGGTGACGCCGGGGCGCCCCGGCGTCGTCGCCGGCTCGTCGTCGCTCGTCGCCGCTCCGCGCCGTGGACGCGCGCGCCGGGCTGTCGACGCGAGAGGCCCCGCACCATCAGGTGCGGGGCCTCTCGTCGTGGAGCGGATGACGGGAATCGAACCCGCGCTATCAGCTTGGGAAGCTGAAGTTCTACCATTGAACTACATCCGCGTGACGTGGAACCTGCAGCTCGCAGGGCCGTCTCCGGCCGGTGCGAGCCGGTGAGGAACCGGCGTGCGTCCACGATCATACCCAAGTCGGGCCACGATGCCAGCATCCGGTGTCCGCGCAGTGCCTGAGGAGGCGTCTTGTCCGAGAACCCGTACCAGCAGCAGCCCACCGATCCTGCGGCTGGAGCGGACCCGTACGGCCAGTACGGGGGAGCGCCGCAGCAGCCCGCGGCGCCTGCCTACGGTGACAACGCGGCGCCGTACGGTGGACCCGCGTACGGTGCGGACCCCTACGCCCAGCAGCAGCCGGCCTACGGCTCGTCGGACCCCTACGCCCAGCCCCAGCCCGCGTACGGCGAGCAGCAGCAGCCTGCCTACGGCGCCCCGGACCCGTACGCGCAGCCGGGGTACGGGTACGGCGCCCCGCAGCAGCCCTACCAGCAGGGCTACCAGCAGCCGTACGGCGCGTACGGTGCGCAGCAGCCCGGCTACTACGAGGACCCGAACGCGAAGTCGCGGCTCGCCGCGGGCCTGCTCGGCATCTTCCTGGGCATGTTCGGCATCCACCGGTTCTACCTCGGGTACACGGGCGTCGGGGTGACGATGCTGCTCATCTCGGTGCTGTCGTTCGGGATGCTGGGCTGGGCCGTCGCCATCTGGGGCCTCGTCGAGGGCATCCTCTACCTGACGTCCAAGGGCGGCCAGTACGCGGTCGACTCGACGGGACGCCCGCTGCGCAGCTGACGGTGCGCGTACCCGCGGGCGCCGAACCCGAGGTCGGTCGGGCAACCGCACCGAGTTGCCCGACGAACCTCGGGTTCGGCACCCGGGTCAGGCGACCACGGGCGTCCGGTCCGTCGGTCCTCGCGTCGCGAGTACCGTTGCCCCCGTGCTCCTCTCCGACCGCGACATCACTGCCGAGATCGACGCCCAGCGGGTCCGCCTGGACCCCTACGACCCCGCGATGCTCCAGCCGTCGAGCATCGACGTGCGGCTCGACAAGTTCTTCCGGTTGTTCGACAACCACAAGTACCCGTTCATCGACCCGTCGACCGACCAGCCGGACCTGACGCGGCTGGTCGAGGTCGAGCCCGGCGAGCCGTTCATCCTGCACCCGGGCGAGTTCGTCCTGGGGGCGACGTTCGAGCAGGTCTCCCTGCCCGACGACGTCGCGGCCCGCCTCGAGGGCAAGTCGAGCCTGGGGCGCCTGGGGCTCCTCACGCACTCGACGGCAGGGTTCATCGACCCCGGGTTCTCCGGCCACGTGACCCTCGAGCTGAGCAACGTCGCGACGCTCCCCATCACGCTGTGGCCCGGCATGAAGATCGGTCAGCTGTGCTTCTTCCGGCTGTCGTCGGCCTCGGAGCACCCGTACGGCTCGTCGATCTATGGTTCTCGGTACCAGGGTCAGCGAGGCCCGACGGCCTCGCGCTCCTGGCAGAACTTCCACCGAACCGACGTGTGATCCCCAGCCGGCTCGCGCGAGCCCGCCAGATCGGACGTTCTCACCGCAGAGAGGCTGACTTCACCGTGTCGCACCCGTCCAGCTCGACCCTCCAGCCGTTCCCCGCGTCCTCGGCGCAGGGTCACCAGGCGCGGCACCTGCTCGCGCTGCCGGAGGACGTCGAGGTCGACGAGGTCGAGACCCTCGCGCTGTCCAGGTTCGCCGGTGCGCGGTGGGACGTGGCGCCGTCGGGCACGGACCCCCTGACCCCCGCTCCCCGCACGGGCAAGCCGGGCGAACCGGGAGTGCTGCGCACCTCGCGGCACACGACGCTGACCGGCCCGTACTCGCCGTGGTCGGCCGACGGGGTCAACCCCGGCCTGCCGCCGGGGACCGCCCAGGTGTTCGACGTCGTGTGCCCGCGTGAGCGGGGCGACGTCCCGATCCCCGGTGGTGGCGACCGCGACGGCGTGGGCCGCGCCTTCCCGGCGGGGCTCCCGACGCGCGAGGAGGAGCGTGTGATCGCGTGGCTCGTCGAGGTCGCGCGACGGCTGGGCGGCTCGATCCGGGTCGACGCCGCGAACCCCGCCGCGCCGGCCGTGGTGCTGACCCCGGACCCGGGGGCCACGGTGGACATGTCGGTGTTCTCGGACGTGTGGCTCGACCCCCAGGCCGCGCTGGCAGTGGTCGGCGCGGTGCACCCGCGCGTGGTGCTCGCGACCGAGGGCAGCCCGTACCAGGGGCCGCCCAAGGGTATCGGCGAGCTGCCGCTGTACCGGGGAGAGACCCTGGACCCGGAGCTGCGGCGTGCGCTGCACGCGCAGGCGGACGACATCGACATCGCCGCCCTGACGAGCGGCAAGGTCCTCGACGGGTACGGCCTCATGGTCGACATGGGCGTCGACGGGCTCGTGGCGGTCGAGGTGGGTGGCGAGGAGCAGCTGCCGCTTCTGCTGCGCAACCTGCCGTGGGCGTCGGCGGGCGCGGTCGCGTACCGCGTGCGCTGGGAGCCGCGGGACCTCGTCGAGGCGCAGTCGGAGTCGCCGTCGTTCGAGCTGAAGATCGCGCGCAAGCGTGCGGCCGAGCTCGTCGCGACCGTGACCCGTGCGCTGTACGCGGCGGTGGGCGGCGAGATCGCCGACGAGGCCGACTTCCTGGTGGACCCGCAGGACGTCTAGGAGTTGGTTGCGCTCTCACCGGTGCCCCGCATACTCTCGACCGTCCGGGCGGGAACGGGATGAACAGGGCGAGGTGGGCATGCCGAAGGGCGCAGCGGACGGCGGGGCAGCCACGGCCCGCCGCCGGGGCAACCCGTTGGCGCTCGCGGTCCTCGCACAGCTCGGCGACCGGCCCATGCACCCCTACGAGATCGCCCGGGTGCTCAAGGAGGGCCGCAAGGACGAGTCGGTACGACTCAACTACGGCTCGCTGTACTCGGTCATCACGGCCCTGGTGCGCGACGGGCTCATCGAGACCGCAGGCACCGAGCAGGACGGCAACCGTCCGCAGCGCACCGTCTACCGGCTGACGGCCGACGGGCGCGCCGAGGTCGACGACTGGATGCGCTGCCTCCTGGGCACCCCGGTCAAGGAGTACCCGCAGTTCATGGCGGCGCTCAGCTTCATGCAGGTCCTGCGGCCCGACGACGCCGCGCCCCTCCTGCGCGCCCGTCTCGTGGCGCTGCGGGTCGCCGCTCTGCGGATCGAGGAGGACCTGGAACGCCGGACCGAGGCCGACCCGGCCCCGTTCACGGCCGAGACCGAGTACGAGCTCGCCCTGCTCCAGGCCGAGGTCCGGTACGTCGAGGCGCTCGTCCACCGCCTGGGCGACGGCTCGCTCGACGGGCTCGGGGCCTGGCGGGACCGCCCGCTCGAGGACGTCCCCTCCTAGGCCGGGCCCGTGGGCCCGGCTCGCGTCGACCGGTGGCCGATCCGTGGCCTCTCGGTGCATTCCCGCTGAACCTGTGACATCACACACCGGTCCGCGGGGCGTCGCGTGGTCTCGCAGGCCTCGTTGAACGGTAAAATACCTACCGGACCCGGTGTGTCACGGGGCCCTCCTTCGCCTGCGCGCCGTCGTGCCGGTCGGAGCGGTCCTGGCAGCGCGCCCGGGTTCACGTACTCGCCCACCCGCCCCCGACCAGGACGGAGCGGACGTGCTCTATCTGCTCGTTGCGCATCTGGCAATGGCACTCGGCGCGCCCGCACTCGTGTCTGTGCTCGGCCGCAAGGCGTTCTTGGTGATGGCCCTCGCGCCCGCCTCCGCCGCTGTCTACGCCCTCAGCTGGACCACCCGCGTCATGGACGGCGCGCACCCGACCGAGGTCACCCAGTGGGTGCCCGGGCTCGGGCTCGAGCTGGCCTTCCGCATGGACACGCTGTCGTGGCTCATGCTGCTGCTCGTCGGCGGCGTCGGGGCGCTGGTCCTCGTGTACTGCTCGGCCTACTTCTCGCCCACGGCGTCCGGGCTCGGGCGCTTCGGCGCCGTCCTGACGGCGTTCGCGGGCGCCATGGTCGGGCTCGTCACGGCCGACGACATGCTGCTCCTGTTCGTCTTCTGGGAGCTCACGACCGTCTTCTCCTACCTGCTGATCGGGCACTACGCGGACCGCAAGGCGAGCCGACGAGCCGCGATGCAGGCCATCGTCGTCACGACGGCGGGCGGGCTCGCGATGCTCGTGGGCGTCGTGATCCTGGGGGTCCAGGGCGGGACGTTCCGCCTCTCGGAGATCATCGCGGAGCCTCCGACCGGCGGGGCCGTGACCGCCGCGATCGTCTGCATCCTCGCGGGCGCCGCGAGCAAGTCGGCCCTGATCCCGCTGCACTTCTGGCTGCCCGCCGCCATGGCCGCGCCGACCCCGGTGAGCGCCTACCTGCACGCCGCGGCCATGGTCAAGGCCGGGGTCTACCTCGTGGCCCGGTTCGCCCCCGCCTACTCCGACACCACGGTGTGGCGCACGATCGTCATCGTCCTGGGTGTCGGCACGCTGCTCGTGGGTGGGTACCGGGCGCTGCGCCAGCACGACCTCAAGCTCGTCCTCGCGTTCGGCACCGTGAGCCAGCTCGGGCTCATCATCCTGCTCGTGGGCCTCGGGACGCGGTCGGCCGCGCTCGCGGGCCTCGCGATGATCGGCGCGCACGCCATGTTCAAGGCCTCGCTCTTCCTGGTCGTCGGTGTGGTCGACGCCGCGACGGGCACGCGCGACCTGCGCCGGCTGACGGGCGTCGGGCGCGCGCTGCCGCTCACGGCCCTCGCCGGAGGTCTCGCGACCGCGTCCATGATCGGCCTGCCCCCGCTCGCCGGGTACGTCGCCAAGGAGGCGGCCCTCGAGGCGCTCCTGCACGGCGAGGGGCCGGGCTGGGTCGACGCCGTGGTGCTGATCGGCGTGGTCGTCGGCTCGATGTTCACGGTCGCCTACGGCATCCGCTTCTTCTGGGGGGCGTTCGCGACCAAGAAGCACGTCGCGGCCGCCCTCGCGCGGGCCAACGAGCACGTGCACACCGACGCGGCGGCCAAGGCCCGGGCGGGCAAGGGCGCGACCGGTGAGGAGCCCGCCAAGCAGGTGGCGCCCCTGCCCGACGACGCCCCGATCGACCCGGCGCGCATCCACCGGCAGCCCCTGCTCCTCGTGGGGCCCGCCCTGGTGCTCGCGCTGCTCGGCCTCGCGGCGGCCCTCGTCCCGCACTTCGGCGAGGACCTCCTCGCGCCCTACGCCGACACCTACCCGGTGGGGGAGCCGGGCCACCTGGTCCTGTGGGCCGGGCTCACCCCGGCGCTCGGCCTGACCGTGCTGATCCTCGGGGTCGGTGCCCTGCTCTTCTGGCAGCGCAACGCCGTGGAGCGGTTCCAGGCCTCCCTGTGGACCGGCCCGGAGGCGGACCGCACCTACCGGCGGATCATGCGCCGGCTCGACGACCTGGCGGCCGACGTCACCGCGGTCACCCAGCGTGGTTCGCTGCCGTTCTACCTGGGCGCGATCCTGGTCGTCCTGGTCGCCGGGCCGGGTCTCCTGATGCTCGTCGGCGGGCAGTGGCCCGAGCAGGTCAAGGCCTGGGACCGGCCCGCCCAGCTCGCTGCCGTGGCCGCGATCTGCGTCGCCTCGATCCTCGCCGCCCGGTCGCGTCGCCGCCTCAAGGCCGTGATCCTCGTGGGCATCGCGGGCTACGGCAACGCGATGCTGTTCCTGCTGCACGGCGCCCCCGACCTGGCGCTGACCCAGGTGCTCGTCGAGACCATCACGCTCGTCGTCATGGTGCTCGTGCTGCGCCGCCTCCCTCCGTACTTCTCCAACCGGCCGCTCGCCGCGTCGCGGTGGGTGCGACTGGGGCTCGGGGTCGCGGTGGGCGTCGTCATGATGGGCTTCGCCCTCACGGTCCCGCTCGCGCGGGTCGCGAGCCCCATCTCGCTCGACTTCCCGGCCGAGGCGTACATCCACGGCTACGGCAAGAACATCGTCAACGTGACCCTCGTCGACATCCGCGCGTGGGACACCATGGGCGAGATCTCCGTCCTGCTGGTCGCGGCGACCGGCGTCGCGTCGCTCGTGTTCCTGCGGACCCGCAGCGGCGAGATCCTGCGCGAGCGCGACGCGACGTCCTCCGGCGCGGCCACGCCGGGCATCTGGGCCAACGAGGACGACCCGGGGGCGGCCCTGCGCCGTCGCGGGGTCGACAAGGAGGCCGAGGCCGGCAAGCAGCCGCGCATGCTCGTGTGGCTGAGCGCAGGGCGGACCCTCGCCCCGCAGCGACGCTCGGTCATCTTCGAGGTCGTCACCCGCGTGCTCTTCCACTCGATGATCGTGTTCGCGATCTTCCTGCTCTTCTCGGGGCACAACGCACCGGGCGGCGGGTTCGCGGCCGGGCTCGTCGTGGGCGTCGCGCTCATCGTGCGGTACCTGGCCGGCGGGCGGTACGAGCTCGGTGAGGCCGCGCCCGTCCACCCGGGCCTGCTGCTCGGGACCGGGCTCTTCCTGTCCGTCGGCGTCGGCCTGATCGGCCTGTTCATGGGCAAGAGCGTCCTGCTGAGCACCGCGATCGACATCAGCCTGCCGCTCGTCGGCACGGTCCACCTGGTCACGTCGCTGTTCTTCGACCTCGGGGTGTTCCTCGTGGTCGTGGGCCTGGTGCTGGACATCCTGCGCACGCTCGGGGCGGAGATCGACCGCCAGGCCGAGGCCTCGGCGCGGGAGGACGCAGGGCCCATGGAAGCGATGGAACCCGACCAGATCGGAGGGGGGCGACGATGAGCTCGACGAACCACCTGCTCGCCCCCCTGCTCGTGCGGGCCGCCGACGTCGACCCCGCCGACGTGGCGCGGACCACCGACAGCATCGACATGACCCCGAGCCTCGTGCTCGTGTTCGCGATCGGCGTGCTGTTCGCGACCGGCGTCTACCTGCTCCTCGAGCGCAGCCTGACCCGCGTGCTGATCGGGTTCATCCTCATCGGCAACGGCGCGAACCTCATGTTCCTCGTGGCCGGAGGGCGCGCCGGTGGCGCGCCCCTCATCGGCACGACACCCACCGACCAGATGAGCGACCCGCTCGTCCAGGCGATGGTGCTGACCGCCATCGTCATCACCCTGGGCCTCACGGCCTTCGTGCTCGCCATGGCCTACCGGTCCTGGCAGCTGCACGGTCACGACGAGGTGCAGGACGACCTCGAGGACCGGCGGGTCGCGCGCCACGCGGCGCGCAACGCCCCGGCCTTCGAGGACTCCGACACCGAGGAGAGCGGAGAGACCCTGGACGACGAGGCCTCGCAGGTCTACGACGAGACCGACGGCGACGGGGACGGGGCGACCGACACCCGCGGCGAGCGTCCGGGCGAGAAGGACGCGCCGCCGTCGGGCAGTGCCGGCACCCCGGGAGGTGAGGAGCGATGAACCTCACCTACGGGTTCGCGACCCTCGTCCCCCTGCCCGTGGTCCTGCCGCTGTTCGCGGCCGGTCTCGCGCTCGCGCTGTGGCGCCACCAGCGCGCCCAGCACATCATCTCGGTCGCCGCGCTGTCCCTGGTGCTCGCGGCCTCCATCGGCCTGCTCGTCGGGGCGGACAACGGCCCCATCGTGGTCGACGTCGGGGAGTGGGCCGCGCCGGTCGGGATCGACCTGGTCGCGGACAGGCTCTCGGCGCTCATGCTCACGGTGTCGAGCTTCGTGCTGCTGTGCGTCCTGCTCTACTCGCTCGGGCAGGGCGTCGCGGACGGGCACGACAAGGCCCCCGTCTCGATCTACCACCCGACGTACCTGGTCCTGGCCGCGGGCGTCGCGAACGCGTTCCTCTCGGGCGACCTGTTCAACCTGTACGTGGGCTTCGAGATCCTGCTCGCGGCCTCGTACGTCCTGCTGACCCTCGGCGGGACGGGCGAACGCATCCGGGCCGGGTCCATCTACGTGGTCGTCGCGCTGCTGTCGTCCGTGATCTTCCTCGTCGCGATCGCGCTCACCTACGCCGCGACGGGCACCGTCAACCTGGCCCAGCTCGCCGAGCGCCTGCCCGACGTCGACCCCGGCGTCCGGATGACGCTCCAGCTCCTGCTGCTGCTCGCGTTCGGGATCAAGGCCGCGATCTTCCCGCTCTCGGCCTGGCTCCCCGACTCCTACCCGACCGCCCCCGCGCCCGTCACGGCCGTGTTCGCAGGCTTGCTGACCAAGGTCGGCGTCTACGCGATCATCCGCACGCAGACGCTCCTGTTCCCCGACAACCGGCTCGACACGGTCCTCATGTGGCTCGCGCTGCTCACCATGGTGATCGGGATCCTGGGCGCCGTGGCGCAGAACGACATCAAACGTCTCCTGTCGTTCACGCTCGTGAGCCACATCGGGTACATGATCTTCGGCATCTCGATGGCGTCCGAGGCCGGGATGGCGGCGTCGATCTTCTACGTCGTGCACCACATCACGGTCCAGACGACGCTGTTCCTCGTGGTCGGGCTCATCGAGCGCCGCGGCGGGTCGACGTCGCTCGACAAGCTGGGCGGCCTCGCGAAGATCGCCCCCGGCCTCGCGATCCTGTTCTTCATCCCCGCGATGAACCTCGCGGGGATCCCGCCCCTGTCGGGCTTCCTCGGCAAGGTCGGGCTGCTCCAGGAGGGCGTCGCCCAGGGCACTCCGCTCACGTGGGCGCTCGTCGTGGGCAGCGTCGTGACCTCGCTCCTGACGCTGTACGCGATCGTCAAGGCGTGGAACAAGGCCTTCTGGCAGACCGCGCCGGTCGAGCTCCCGGCCGCGAGCACCCCGCGCGGCATGGTCGGACCGACGACGGCGCTCGTCGCGTTCGGACTGGCCCTCACGTTCGCCGCAGGCCCGCTCTACTCCTACGCGGAACGCGCCGCCGGGAACCTCATGCAGCCCCAGACGTACGTCGACGCGGTCTTCCCCGGTGACTCCGGTCGTGGCCAGGGGGTCTCGAACGACCTCGTCGAGGAGGAGCAGGAAGGTGGGGAGTCATGAGCCTGCACCCTCGTAGAGGCCGGCTGTCGGGCGGCTGGTTCGGCCGCCTGACCGCGCAGTGGCGCACCGTCGTCTGGCTGACCGTCGTGTGGGTCATGCTGTGGGGCGACCTCTCCTGGGGCAACGTCATCGCGGGCGTCCTGCTCGCGAGCCTGCTCATCACGTTCATGCCCCTGCCGTCCATCGCGACGAGCGGCACGGTCCGCCCCTGGCCGCTGCTCGTCCTGGTCTCCCGGTTCGTCGCCGACCTCGTGGTCGCGTCGTTCCAGGTCAGCATCCAGGCCTTCCGGTTCCGGCACACCCCGCACGGGGCCGTGGTCGGCGTGCGCCTGCGCAACCCCTCGGACATCTACATGACCATCACGTCCGAGCTCAGCTCGCTCGTGCCCGGGTCGCTCGTCATCGAGGCGCACCGCCTGACGGGCATGGTCTACCTGCACGTGCTCGACCTCGACGCCGCGGGCGGAGCCGACAAGATCCGTCAGGACACGCTCGACCTCGAGGCCCGGGTGCTGCGCGCGTTCGCGTCGAACGACGAGCTCAAGGCCGCCGGCCTGTACGACCACCCGGGCGAGGCTCCCGAGCCCGCGGGCGTGACGCCGTCGGGCACGGGGGGCCGCACCGGCACGACGCCCGGGACCGACGGGGCGACCGGCCCGACCGACCGACCGACCGATCGAGGGGAGGGGCCGCGATGATCGTCGTCGTCCTGATCTGCGCCGTGCTCCTCGCCTCGGCCGCGACGCTCGCCGTCGTCCGGGCCGAGAAGGGCCCGTCGATGCTCGACCGCACCATCGCGCTCGACGTCTTCACCACGACGCTCGTCGGCACCATCGCGCTCGAGGCCGCCTGGTCGCGACGCACCGAGACCATCCCCATCCTGGTCGTCCTCTCCCTCGTCGGCTTCGTCGGGTCCGTGACCATCGCCCGGTTCGCCTCGGTCGAGCCCGAGGGCGAGGGGCGCATCCGGACCCGCGAGGAGATCGCGGCCGAGGAGGCCGAACGGATCGCGGCGGAGGAGGCCGAGCACGCGAAGGGCATCGACCCGGAGCACGGCGCCGGGCACGAGCCCGACGAGCTCCACGAGGCCGAGGACGCCGCGGCCCCCGAGGTCGACGGCTCGACCGGACCCGAGGAGGCACGCTCATGAGCTGGACCCTGGTGGCCGACGTCGTCGCCGCGATCTTCCTGCTGTGCGGGGCGTTCCTCGCGTTCGCCGCGGGCGTGGGCGTCGTCCGGTTCCCCGACCTGCTCGCGCGCATGCACGCCGCGACCAAGCCCCAGGTGCTGGGCCTGATCCTCGTCCTGGTCGCGCTCGCGCTGCGGCTGCGGAGCTGGTCCGCCGTGGGCATGCTCGTCCTCGTCGTGATCTTCCAGCTCATGACGTCGCCCGTCGCGGCGCACATGGTCGGCCGGGCGGGCTACCGGACCGGGAAGGTCCGACCCGACCTGCTGGTCCTCGACGACCTCACCGCGGACCAGGAGGCCGCCGACCGCGAGAAGGACGAGGCGGACCGCGAGAAGGACGACGCGGACCGCGAGGCGACGGCGCGCGCGGCCGACGACGGGGGCGGGCCCGCACAGCGGGGGTGACGCCCGCCGTGGGCGCCGACCGTCCCCGCGCGCCGCGCGAGGTCCGGTGGTAGACCCGCTACATGACCTCGTCTCCCCCCACGCAGCCCGTGGCCGACAGCCCACGCGTCGTGAAGACCGAGGAGCACGCGGAGAGCACGCTCACGGTGGTCGTCGCGTTCGGCGCCAACCTCCTCATCGCGGTCGCCAAGTCGGCCGCGGCGGTGCTGACGGGCTCGGCGTCGATGGTGGCCGAGGCCGTGCACTCGTGGGCCGACACGGGCAACGAGGTGTTCCTCCTGCTCGCGAACAAGCGCTCGCGCAAGCCCGCGGACCACGAGCACCCCCTGGGGTTCGGGCGCGAGGCCTACGTCTGGTCGATGTTCGCGGCGCTCGGGCTGTTCGCGGTGGGGGCGGGGGTCTCGGTCACGCACGGCATCCAGGAGCTCGTCCACCCGGAGCCGGCCGAGGACTTCGGGATCGCGTACGCCGTGCTGGGCGTGGCGTTCGTCCTCGAGGGGATCTCGTTCCTGCAGGCGCACCGGCAGGCCCGCAAGGAGGCGGAGCGGGCCGAGCAGGACCTGCTCCAGCACGTCCTGGTCACGTCCGACCCGACGCTGCGGGCCGTGTTCGCGGAGGACGCCGCGGCCCTCATGGGACTCGTGGTGGCGTTCGTCGGCATCCTGCTGCACCAGGTCACGGGCTCGCCCGTGCCGGACGCGATCGGGTCGATCGTCGTGGGGCTGATCCTCGGGGTCATCTCGTGGGTCCTGATCGACCGCAACCGTCGCTTCCTCGTCGGGGAGACCGCGGGGGCCGCGACGCGGGACGCGGTGCTGCGCGAGCTGCTCGCGGACCCCGAGGTCGACCGGGTCACGTACCTGCGCCTGGAGTACGTGGGGCCGCGGTCGCTCTACCTGGTCGCGAGCGTCGACCTCGTCGGGGACGACGACGAGCACCTGGTCGCCGAGCGCATCGACGCCCTGGAGCGCCGCGCGACGTCGGCGGCCGTGATCGTCGGTGCGGTCGTCTCGGTGTCACCCGCGAGCGAGCCGTCCCTGGTGCCGGGCGACCCGAGCCCCTGACGGCGGCCTCAGCCGGGCAGCCGCTCGTCGAGCCAGGTGAACACCTCGTCGAGGAACGCGCTGCGCGCCGGCTCGGGGGACAGGACGAGGTCGTGGGCGCCGCCCTCGATCTCGACGAGCGTCACGTCGTCGCCCAGCCGCGGGGCGCGGTCCTTGATGTGCTGGACGTCCAGGACGCTGTCGGTCGTGAGGATCTCGGGGTGGTGCCCCTTGTTCGGGCCGGACCGTGTCGAGGTCAGGACGAGGACGGGGCACTGCACGTGCAGCCCGCGCGCGACCTGCGCGTGGCCGCGCCGGATCTTGCGCAGCCAGCCGGCCCGGACGGGGAAGCCCTCGTGCGGCTTCCAGCCGAGCTCGTAGGTCCACTCACCGCCCGTCCCGGTGTGCAGGGCCCGCCCGTACGCCTCGTCGAGCGAGCCGACCACGAGCCGGGGGGCGAACCGCCCGACGACGTCGATCACCCGCGTGGAGACCACGCGGTCGAACCAGGACGAGTTGAGGTCGAACCACGGGCTGTTGAGGACGAGGGCCGTGACCTTCCCGGGCCGCGCGTTGGTCCACAGGCTCGCGATGAGGCCGCCCGTCGAGTGGCCGAGGACCACGAGCTCGTCGTGCCCCTCGTCGCGGACGACGGCGGCCGCGGCGTCGAGGTCCTGGGCGTGCAGGCTCAGGTCGGTGACCATGTTGGGGTCCTTGCCGGCCTCGGTCCAGTGCGCGAGCGAGCGGCCGTAGCCGCGCAGGTCGATCGCGTAGAAGGTGTAGCCGTGCTCCTCGAACGCGTCGGCGAGGTGCGTCTGGAAGAAGTAGTCCACGAACCCGTGGACGTACAGCACGGCCCGACGGCGGCGCTCGCCCTCGGCGGGCACCGCGCCGGTGGCCGGGCTCGTCGGGGAGCGGGTGGCCGGTGCCTGGCCCGGCGTGGGCGCCGCGGAGGTGGGCCGTGCACCTGCGGGTGCGGCGCCGTCGG
This sequence comes from Oerskovia sp. 140933, assembly GCF_059651515.1. Classification (NCBI taxonomy): domain Bacteria; kingdom Bacillati; phylum Actinomycetota; class Actinomycetes; order Micrococcales; family Cellulomonadaceae; genus Oerskovia; species Oerskovia sp. 140933. Next base: position 52,985 of record NZ_JAMXIO010000008.1, on the reverse strand, counting down.
GCAGGGGGGCGACGGCCTTGCGGACGAGGGTCGCCGTGTCCCCGCCGGGGAGGTCGAGCGTGCGGGCGACCCAGTCGGGTCCGAGGACGTCCTGCTGCCAGCCGTGCGTCATGGGTGCTGCCTCTCGGTCGCGGACTCGGGCGGTGCCGCGGTGCCGCCATTGTCCACCGCGCGTGCGGGCCTGTCAGGGCGAGCACGGCCCGGACGTCGAGCCGTCGTGACGGCGCGCGGCCCCCGCCGCGCCGGGGTGCGGTCCGAGGGGTCCGGTGCGATGGTGGCAGGAGGTCCGAGACGTCGCGTCCTCAGCGCCCTGCGGCCCCGCGACACCCCGACGGCGGGGCGCATCGTGACATGACGGACAGAGTTGAGTGGAATAGGCTCAAGTCAGCCCAGTGTTGTTCAGGTAGACCCAGACCCTTGAAGTACCGGAGACCCCATGGACACCAAGTTCACCACCATGTCCCAGCAAGCCATCGGCGAGGCGATCCAGACCGCCTCGGCCGCGGGCAACCCCCAGCTCGAACCCGTCCACCTCCTCGCCGCGCTCCTCACGCAGGAGGGCGGCGTCGCCGTCGGGCTCCTCGAGGCCGTGGGCGCGAACGCCCAGGCCATCGGCCAGCGGGTGCGTGCGGCGCTCGTCGCGCTGCCCACCGCGAGCGGCTCTGCCGTCGCCCAGCCGACGGCCTCGCGCGCGACCTCCGCCGCGCTCGACCTGGCCTCGAAGGAGGCCCAGGGCATGGGGGACGAGTACGTCTCGACCGAGCACCTGCTCATCGGGATCGCCGCCGGCTCCTCGACCGCCGCGCAGATCCTCGGCGACGCCGGGGCCACGGCCGACGCGCTGCGCTCCGCGCTGCCCGCGGTCCGCGGCTCGGGCCGCGTCACGAGCCCCAACCCCGAGGGCACCTACAAGGCGCTCGAGCAGTACGGCCAGGACCTCACCGCGGCTGCGGCCGAGGGCAAGCTCGACCCCGTGATCGGGCGCGACTCGGAGATCCGCCGCGTCGTGCAGGTCCTCTCGCGCCGCACCAAGAACAACCCGGTCCTGATCGGCGAGCCCGGCGTCGGCAAGACGGCCGTCGTCGAGGGCCTGGCCCAGCGCATCGTCGCGGGCGACGTCCCCGACTCCCTCAAGGGCAAGAAGCTCATCTCGCTCGACCTCGCGGCCATGGTCGCGGGTGCCAAGTACCGCGGCGAGTTCGAGGAGCGCCTCAAGGCCGTCCTGGAGGAGATCAAGTCCTCCGACGGCGAGGTCGTGACGTTCATCGACGAGCTCCACACCGTGGTCGGTGCGGGCGCGGGCGGCGAGGGCGCCATGGACGCGGGCAACATGCTCAAGCCCATGCTGGCCCGCGGCGAGCTGCGCCTGGTCGGTGCGACGACCCTCGACGAGTACCGCGAGCACATCGAGAAGGACCCCGCCCTCGAGCGCCGCTTCCAGCAGGTCTTCGTGGGCGAGCCCTCGGTCGAGGACACGGTCGCGATCCTGCGCGGGCTCAAGGAGCGCTACGAGGCGCACCACAAGGTGACGATCGCGGACTCGGCGCTCGTGGCCGCGGCCGCGCTGTCCGACCGCTACATCACGGGCCGCCAGCTCCCCGACAAGGCGATCGACCTGGTCGACGAGGCCGCGTCGCGCCTGCGCATGGAGCTCGACTCCTCGCCCATCGAGATCGACGAGCTCCAGCGTGCCGTGACGCGCCTCGAGATGGAGGAGGTCGTGCTCTCCGAGTCCGACGACCCCGCGTCGCGCGAGCGCCTCGAGAAGCTGCGGGCCGACCTCGCCGACCGTCGCGAGGAGCTGTCCGCGCTGACCGCGCGCTGGGACGCCGAGAAGGCGGGGCACAACCGCGTCGGCGACCTGCGCGCCCGGCTCGACGAGCTGCGCGTCCAGGTCGAGCGCGCCATCCGTGAGGGCGACCTCGAGACCGCGGGCCGCATCCAGTACGGCGAGATCCCGCAGCTCCAGGAGCAGCTCCAGGAGGCCGAGCAGGCCGAGGCGAGCGCCGACGACGCCGCGCTCGCCGAGCAGGCGCCCATGATCGCCGACAAGGTCGGCGCCGACGAGATCGCGGAGGTCGTGTCCGCGTGGACCGGCATCCCCGCGGGCCGCATGCTGCAGGGCGAGTCGGAGAAGCTCCTGCACATGGAGGAGGTCATCGGCAAGCGGCTGATCGGGCAGAAGGCGGCCGTCGCGGCGGTCTCGGACGCCGTACGACGTTCCCGTGCGGGCGTCGCGGACCCCGACCGCCCCACAGGCTCGTTCCTGTTCCTCGGTCCCACCGGCGTCGGCAAGACCGAGCTCGCCAAGGCGCTCGCGGACTTCCTGTTCGACGACGAGCGCGCCATGGTGCGCATCGACATGTCGGAGTACAGCGAGAAGCACAGCGTCGCGCGCCTGGTCGGGGCCCCTCCGGGGTACGTCGGCTACGAGGAGGGCGGCCAGCTCACCGAGGCCGTGCGGCGCAGGCCGTACTCGGTCGTGCTGCTCGACGAGGTCGAGAAGGCGCACCCGGAGGTCTTCGACATCCTGCTGCAGGTCCTCGACGACGGTCGCCTGACCGACGGTCAGGGCCGCACGGTCGACCTGCGCAACGTCATCCTGGTGCTGACGTCGAACCTGGGCTCGCAGTTCCTCGTGGACCCCATGCTCGACGACGCCGCGAAGCGCGAGGCCGTCATGGGCGCCGTGCGGGCCAGCTTCAAGCCCGAGTTCATCAACCGGCTCGACGACGTCGTGATCTTCGACCCGCTCAACCTCGACGAGCTGGGCAAGATCGTGGACATCGCGGTCGACAAGCTCGGGGAGCGGCTCGCAGACCGTCGCCTGACGCTCGACGTCACGCCCGCGGCGCGCGAGTGGCTCGCGCTCGAAGGGTTCGACCCGGCGTACGGGGCGCGTCCGCTGCGCCGCCTCGTGCAGCGCGAGATCGGCGACCGCCTGGCGCGCAAGCTCCTCGCGGGCGAGGTCGCGGACGGCGACACGATCGTCGTCGACCGCTCGCAGAGCGAGGGCGAGGGCCTGGAGCTGACCGTCCAGCAGTGACCCGCGTCGTGAGGTGAGGGCCGCCGTCGGGCCGGGGGTGTCCCGGGCCCGACGGCGCCGCGCGCCCCGTGTGCCGGAGGCTCGGTCCCGGAAGGGGCCGGGCCTCCTTGCGTGCTCGGGCGAGCGTGCGTACCCGGGCGAGCCGGGGCGCTGAGCTCGGGCGCCCGGCCTCTCAGCCTCCGCGGCCCGCGGTCAGCAGCGGCAGGCACACGGTGTCGACCATGTCGGTGAGGGCGGCCTCGTCGATGTGCCCCTGGAAGAGCAGCTCGTGGCGGACGAGGACCAGGGGGATCTGCAGGACGCGGGGGGGCAGGGGCTCCGGCCCGATCTCGCCACGTTGCCGCGCGGCGTCGATCACCGTGCCCAGGATCTCCTGCGCGGAGGCCGTGGCTGTCTGGTCGAGGTGCGGGAGGAAGTCCTCGTCGACCTCGGCCATGAGCCCTCGCAGGGTGTCGAGCCCGATCCGCTCGAACCTGCCCACGATCGCGCGACCGAGGGCGAGCAGGTCCTCGCGAAGACTCCCGGTGGTCCGGGTCGGCAGGTCGGCCGGTGCGTGGCGGATCCAGGCATCGACCACCATGAGTGCGCGGGAGGGGTAGCGGCGGTAGATCACGGGCTTGGACGTCCGTGCCCTGCGGGCGACGCCCTCGAACGTCAGGCCGGCGTAGCCACGCTCGGCGAGCTCGTCGCGGACGGCCTCGCGGATCGCCTCGTCGAGCTCCTCGCCGCCTCGACGTGTCGGAGGTGCCCAGGCGGGCGTCTTCACGGACTCTGCCACCACGTCCTCCTGGGTACGTTGCGTTTCTTCGTGGTCGAGCCTACCGTAGGCATTGGATACGGTACGTATCGTATGTTGACGGAAGCGGGTAGAGATGTCTCGATGGATCAGGCCCTTCGTGGTCCTGCTGGTCGCGCTCGGCGCAGGGGCGCTGCTCATGGCACCCATGGTGTCGATGGACCCGCGGGACCTGCCGATCGCCGCGGTCGATCTGGACCAGGGGATCGAGACCGCGGCAGGCCGGGTGAGCGCGGGCGAGCAGGTGGCCGCCACGGTCCAGGAGGACGACGCTGACGGCCTGGTCCGCTGGATCGCCCTGGACTCGCAGGCCGAGCTCGACGACGCGCTCGCGGACGGCGACGTCTACGCGGCCCTCGTCGTCCCTGCGGATTTCACGGCTTCCCAGGTGGCGGCTCAGCAGGGCGCGGGCCAGGTGAGCGCCCTGCGTCTCGTGATCAACGAGGGGAAGAACCCGATGGTCGCGAGCCAGCTCTCGGGGTCGCTGCCCGCGCTGGCCGCAGGCAGCGACGTACCGGTGGAGACCGTCTTCCATGACGAGGTGCCCGACTCGTTGGGACTCCTGGCCAGCTTCCTGCCCATGGTCTTCATGATCCTGGCCTACATCTCGTCCTACGCGACCGGGATCGTCATCCGATCGACCTTCCCCCTCGGGGCGGAGCGTCGAGGGGCGACGGTCGTGACTCAGCTCGCCGTCGCGGCGGCAGCGGCAGTGATGATCGGGGGGCTCGCGTCGTGGATCCTGTCCGTCATGGCGCCCGACGTCGGACTGCCGGTGGGCGACGCGGCGGTGTTCCTCGCGATCTCGTCGTTCGCCCTCATGACGCTCGTGATCGGGTCGGTCAACTGGTTCGGGGCGGCGGGCATGGTCGTCCCCGTCCTGATGCTCGTGCTCGGCCTGGGGACCGCGGACCTGCCCTTCGAGTTCCTGCCGGCCTTCTGGCAGGAGCTCGTGTACCCCTGGAACCCGCTGCGGTTCCTCGCCGACGGCGGCCGGGCCCTGCTCTACCAGGGGGCCGGGTGGTGGAACGTCGCCACCCTCGGTCTGGTGGTCACCGCTGCTGTCGGCACGGCGCTCGTCGGGACCTCGCCCCTGACCCCTCGCGGTCGGAGCGCGAGCGCGCAGGGCGAGCCCCTGCCTCGGACCCAGCCCCAGCGTGAGCCCGTGGCGCCCTGACGGGCCCGCCCGCGGGCGTGCTCCTCGGTCGTCGTACCAGGTGTCTGGTTCTATCCGGTGCGGAAAGGGCATACTGGGCAATCAGCCCAGGTTCCACCGACGGAAGGTCGCTCGTGCAGTCGGAGTTCCCCGCACCCGATCACCTTCCTCAGACCCGCGCCGCGCGCCGGCTCGCCGAGCAGGCGGCCTCGTCGCCGTCCCGGTCGCAGCGTCGCGCAGAGGCCGTCCGTCGGGCCCGCCCGACGCGCCCCGCGCAGACGTCGGCGCGCGGCCCTCGTGTCCTGCCCCAGGTCGCGGCCGTGACCCTCGGGCTCGTCGGCGGGCTCCTCGTGGTCCCGGCTACGCAGGAGATCGGCGGGGAGGGCCGAGGGCTCGAGCCTCTCGGGGCTCGCTGGGACGCCGCACTGGGCCGCGGGGAGGACCGCGCCAGCCGGAGCACCGACGGACGCGCCCCGTTGACCGCAGCCGCGGCAGGTGAGGACGCCGCCGTCGCTGGCCGCTCGACCCAGGAGGTCGAGCCGCAGCCCGCCGGACCGGCCGCCGAGGACCCCATCGCTGCGACCCCGGAGGCGCCGACCGACGCTACCCCGGAGCCCGAACCCGCTCTCGAGGAGTCCGCGCCCGCCGGTCCGCCGCAGCAGGGAGCGACCGGCCCCGAGGTCCAGGAGATCCAGGAACGCCTCCAGGTCCACGGGGCGACGGTGCTGGCAGACGGCGAGTTCGGCCCCGGCACGGACCGCGCCCTGCGCACCTTCCAGACCGAGCAGGGCCTCGAACCCGACGGGGTCGCGGGCCCCGCTACCCGAGCCGCCCTGCTCGCCGACCCGACCCCCGCCGAGGGGGCGACCGGACCGGCCGGGGGAGAGACGCCGTCGGGCACGGGAGGCACCGGGGACACGACGGACCCGGGTGACACCACCGCCGCCCTCGCGCTCGTCAACGCGCACCGCGCGACCGCAGGCTGCCCCGCGCTGCGCGCCGACGACCAGCTCGTGCGCGCCGCGACCCTGCACGCGCAGGACATGGTGGCCCAGGGGTACTTCAGCCACACGAGCCTCGACGGTCGCACGTTCGGCGATCGTGTCCTCGCCCAGGGCTACGCCAGCCCCGGTGGCGAGAACATCGCCGCCGGGCAGCAGAGCGTGCAGGGCGTCGTCGACGCCTGGATGAGCTCCGAGGGCCACCGAGCGAACATCCTCAACTGCGACTTCACGACCATGGGTCTGGGGCGCGCGGGCACCACCTGGGTGCAGGTCTTCGGGTACTGAACCCGTCCGGAGTGTCCGGGGTGTCCGCTTGCTGGGCGAGCGAGCGCCCCCCGCGACATACTCGGGGCGTGAACACGTCCCAGGAAGCCACGCCCGAGCCCGCCGCCCAGCAACGCCTCGACCACGCGCCGCTCCGCTCGGCCGTGATCGTCAACCCGAACCGCGTCGAAGGGCTCGACGAGCTCCGCCGGACCATCGAGACCCAGCTCGCCGACGCCGGGTGGCCCGCCCCCACCTGGCTCGAGACGACCGCCGAGGACCCCGGCACCGGGCAGGCCCGCCAAGCCGTCGCCGACGGCGCCGAGGTCGTGTTCGTGAGCGGCGGCGACGGCACCGTGCGCGCCTGCATCGAAGGCCTCGCCGGCACCGACGCCGCGCTCGCAGTCCTCCCCGGCGGCACGGGCAACCTCCTCGCGGGCAATCTCGGCATCCCGCCCCGGCCCGAGGACGGCATCCGCCTCGCGCTCGACCGCGGACGCCGCGCGCTCGACGTCGGCGAGGTCGACGGGCAGGCGTTCGCCGTCATGGCCGGCATGGGGCTCGACGCCGCGATGATGGAGGACGCGCCCACCGCGCTCAAGGCCAAGGCGGGCCCGCTCGCCTACGTCGTCTCGGCGTTCAAGCACCTCGCGGACGACGAGATGAAGGTCGAGGTGCGGGTCGACGACCGACCGGTGCTGCGCCGTCGGGCACGGACCGTGGTCGTGGGGAACGTCGGCCGCCTCCAGGCGGGCGTCAACCTGCTGCCCGACGCCGAGCCCGACAACGGGCAGATGGACGTCGCGATCATCGCGCCCCGCAACCTCGGCCACTGGGTCCAGCTCCTCGTCGGGGTTGTCACCAAGCGCAGGCGCGTCCCCAACATGGAGGTGCTGCGCGGGTCGCGGATCTCCGTGATCTCCGACCGGCCGCAGCCGCGCCAGCTCGACGGCGACGTGATCGAGCCCTCGAAGAAGCTCGAGGTCAGCGTCCGCGCCGGGGCGCTGTGGGTGTGCGTGTACCAGCCCGACACGTCGGACGACATCGCGGAGGGGGCGCCGGCTGGAGGCTGATCCCGCTCCCCGAGCGGTAGGGCTTGCCGGGGCGATGACGGCAGGACCGAGGTGGGCCGAGTCGAGGCCGGACGGCACGGTGGGGGCGACGCGCCCCCCGGGACGTGCTGAGGCGGGTGGAACGACGGTGTGCGACGAGTCATGGCGTTCACCCCGCCGACCCGGCCACGGTGCGGTGCCGAGCCCGACGACCTGGGCGCGTCTGCGTGTGGTTACCAGGTCGACGTCCAGTTCAGATAGTGAGAAGTCCTGACGAATCCCTTGCGGGATGGCGCCGGATGCTGCCAGCCTGGCTGCGCAGGGCCTCCTCAAGGGGGGGCTTGCAAAGGGGGAACGCAATGAAGCGAAAGATCATGGCCGTCCTGACAGCAACGGTGGTGGCGTTCGGAGGCGTCGTCGTCGCTGGGGCTCCGGCGCAAGCGGCATCGTGCACGTTCACGGTGTACACCAACACGCCGGGCTACGCGAAGGCATACAACGAGAGCTGCTCCGCGGTACGCGCCAAGCTCGAGTGCCGTATCCAGGCAACGGGATCGACGGGGGTCGCTTTCGGGCCTTGGGCCGGTTACGGCAGGACGTCACAGACCGGTTCGGTCACCGCCTCCTGGGTCACTGCTCGTGGTGCTCAGTTCGTCGTTTAGCGCACTCGGGTGGCCCCGTTTTCACGGGGCCACCCGATTATGGGGGGGCATGATGAATGTTGTGAGGAAGGGTGTCGTCGTTCTCGTCGGATGTGTGGCGATCGGCATGTTGTCGGCGTGCACCGGTGATGCGGATGCTGTCGATGTGAGCCCGTGGTCCGACGATGTTCGGAGCATTGGACAGAAGAGCAAGATCGAACTCGTGCGGGGGATCACCGAGGATGGTGAGATCACCCAGGCGGAGTTCGGCGAGGTGCAGCAGACCTATGTGGACTGCCACGCGGATCAAGGATTCCCGCTGGAGGTTCGTCCACTCGAGGATGGTCTCTGGTCGTACTTCGGAACGGGCGGTCCGACGGACGAGGGTTCGGACGAGGCCTGGGAGACGGTGGGCAAGGAGTGCTCGCTGTCGTCCGGGTTGACGGAGATCGAGCCCCTCTACGCCCAAGTCGTCGTGAACCCCGATCGGGAGGACCTCGACGAACTGGTCGTGGAGTGCCTCGTCGGGATCGGTGCTGTCGACAAGTCCTACACCGCGGAGGACTACCGGGAGGATCTGACGAACCCCGAAGTGTCCTACGCGGGGGATCCGCAGGATGTCCAGGTCTGCGTTGTCAACCCGAAGCTACTGCTCGAGAAGTGAGCTCTCTCCGCGAGGACTTGTCGCTGTCGGACAGCACTGCCAGGCTCTTCGCTGCACGGGCGCCACGGGGAGCGGGAGGGGCCTTCGTGGGGAGCTCGACGATTGCGGGGCGGACCCGTGCTTGCCCTGGTGGCGGTCGCGGTGATGGCCGTCTCCGCCTGTTCGCCGGGGCCCGAGGAGGACGGCACCTACGCCGCCGAGTTCGCCAAGGCGCGCAACGACGCCACGACGGAGGTCGCCCGCAAGATCCTCGAGGACGACGTCATCACGGAGGCCGAGTTCAGGCCGGTCCAGGACGCTTCGATCCAGTGCATGCGGGACCAGGGGCTGACAGTCGAGCTCGTCGAGGGGGTGGGCTCTCGGTCACGCACGTCGGGACCGACTGGAACACCTCGCCGGAGGAGTTCGACGCCATCGAGGGCGGAGGCGGGCAATGGACGAGAGCGAAGCGAGGTGCGACGTCCCCCTGCTCGCGGGCCTCTACGGGGCCGTGACAGACAACCCCGACAACAAGGACCTTCTCCAGGTCGTCGCCGCCTTCCGAGATCACGGCCTGCGCGCAGTACCCGGAGCAGTAGTCCCCGACAGCATGCCATCGCACGACCCAGCAGCAATCATGCATGCGCGCCACCAGAGGAGCAGCAGTGACCAGAGATCGACGTCCCGCCCGGCCCAGGACCGCCGGTTCCGGAGCGGCACGGGCGGGGGCGCTGGCGCTCGCGGCGGCGGTGCTGCTCGCGGGGGGCGTCACCGCGGGGATGGTGCTGGCGCCGCAGTCGGAGCCGCAGAGCGTGCGGAGCGCGACGCCGCCCGCGGCGGTCCCGGTGTCACGGCAGGCCTTCGATGACGCGCGCCGGGTCAAGGTGACCCCGGTCGTCGCGGAGGAGGGCTCCCTCCAGGTGACGGATACGGGCAAGGTCACGCGCTCGCAGTGCGCCCCGGGGGCGGTGATCGAGTCGGGATCGAGCCCGGTCACGGTCGACGACCGCCCGGTCCTGGCGCTGGCGACGTCGATCCCGCTGTGGCGGGACCTGGCTCCTACGGCCAAGGGCGACGATGTCGAGGCCCTGCAGGTCGAGCTCGCGCGCCTGGGGTACAGGGTGAGCACGGACGGGACCTACGGCAAGGCGACCAAGGCCGCCGTGACCGCGCTGTTCAAGGCCGCGGGCGTCGTGAAGCCGACCGGCGACCTGCCGGCGGCGTCCGTGCTGTGGCTCCCGGCGACGTCGGTCACGGTGAAGGCGTGCGAGGTGCCCGTGGGAGCCGCGACGTCCGACGAGGCGTTCGCGACGACGGCCGGGACGCTGGTCTCGCTCGGCCTGTCGGACACTCTCTCGAACGTCACGCCCGGGGACCGGGTGCTGCGCCTGGGTGAGCTCAGTGCGCCGGTCGGGGAGGGCGGTGTGGTCACGGATCCGGCCTTCCTCGAGGCTGTGCGCGGCAGCATGGAGTTCGCCGGTTGGCAGCGCACCGAGGGCTCGGAACCCCTCACGCTCGAGTACGTCCTGGCCGCGCCGCTCGACGTGTCGGTCGTGCCGCCGGGGGCGCTGTTCGCACTCAGCGGCTCGACCGGATGCGTCAGCGCGAACGGCACGGCGTATCCCGTGACGGTCGTCGCGTCGAGCCTGGGACAGACCCTCGTGACGTTCGACGGTCGCGACGCCGCCACGGCCCCCACCGAGATCGAGCTGACGTCGCAGGAGGAGGGGCAGTCGTGCCGGTAGCAGGCAAAGGCCTGGTCGGGACGGGCCTGGGGCACGCGTTCCCCGGCACCGGCCTGCTCTTCACCGGCCTGGACCTGGAGATCGTGCCGGGCGAGGTCGTCGCGCTCGTCGGGCCCTCGGGCAGCGGGAAGTCGACCCTGCTGAGCATCGTCGCGGGGTGGGAGCGCCCCACGCTGGGGCAGGTCGAGCGCGTCGGGGTCGCCACGACCGGGTGGGTCTTCCAGAACCCGCATGGCGTCGCGCGTCGCGCGGCCCTGGACCACGTGGTGCTGCCGCTGCTCGCGCGCGGCCTGCGCCGCCCCGACGCCGAGGACCGGGCCGCCGAGATCATGGCCCGGTTCAACCTGGCCCCGGTCGCCGACCGCCCCTTCCGGGCGTTGTCCGGCGGGGAGGCGCAGCGCCTCATGCTCGCGCGCGCCGTGGCGCTGGCCCCGGACCTCCTGCTCGTCGACGAGCCCACCGCGCAGCTCGACCTGCGCACGGCCGCGACCGTCAACGAGGTCCTCGCGGGCATCGCGCAGGACGACTCGATCGTCGTGGTCGCCACGCACGACCCGCACACCCGCGACGCCTGCACCCGCGTGATCGACCTCGCCGACTTCCAGGCCGCGGAGGTCGCGGCATGACCGCCACGGACCAGGGCCCCGTGCCCGACGGCACAGCGCACCCCGGCCTCGCGACGCCCCCGGGAGGTGCGCCCCCTTCCGGCGCCGGCATCCCCGGCGGTCCCGTCACGGCCCCGGGCGCCTCGACCCCGGTAGACGACGTCGCACGTCACAGCCTCGCCGGGTCGTCAGGCATCCCCACCGCGCCCGACGACGGAGCGCACCTTCGCACGGAGGCGAGCGGCGCCGTCGGGCCGGGGGAGGAGGCCGGGCGGCCCGTGCGGGCGCGGGCCATGCGAGCCGCGTCCGTGGTGTCGGAGGCGTGGCGCAACGTCACGACCGGCACGACGCGCGCGACGCTGTTCGCCGCGGTGCTCGTCGTGGTCGTCGGGTCGTTGGCCGCAGTCGACGTGCGCGCGGTCGTGGGCGTCATCGATGGCGCCCGCGAGTACCGCGACGCGGGCGCGAGCGTGCAGATCCTCGAGGCCGCCGGGCAGGTCGACGGGGCACGCTGCGAAGCCCTCACCGGGGTCGACGGCGTCAACGCGGCCGGCGCCCTGCGGACCGGCACGCCGCTGCGGGCGCTCAACCTCCCCTCGAGCGAGCTCACCGGCTTCGAGGCGACCCCCGGGCTGCTCGGCGCGCTCGATCGCGGCCGGGTCGCCGGGGCCGGTCTGTGGCTGTCCGCAGATCTGGCCGAGGCGCTCGGCGCGACGACCGGTGACTCGATCGCGACCAATGCGGGACCCGCCCGGGTGGGGGCGGTGTACCCGTACCCCGACGACGGCCGCGACCGTGTCCTGGGCTACGCCGCCGTCGCTCCCGTGCCCGCCACCGGGCTGTTCGACTCGTGCTGGGTCGAGATCTGGCCGGTCGACCCCGAGACCGCGACCCTCCTGCGGACGGCCCTCGTCGCCGACCCGTCGTCCGAGGCGCAGCCCACCCAGAAGCAGCTCAACGGGCGGCTCGGTACGACGTACGACGCGAGCGCCGAGTTCGCGGACCGTCTGACCAAGCCCGCTCCGGTCGCCGCGGTCGTCCTGGGACTCGCCCTGGGTCTCGTCGCGATCCGCCTGCGCCGCCTCGAGCTCGCCGCGGCCCTGCACGCCCGCGTCCCGCGCGCGGCCCTGACCTGGCAGGTGCTCCTCGAGACCGCCGTCTGGAGCGGGGTCGCCGTGATCGTGGCCGTCCCCGCGCTGTGGTGGTTCGCCGCCGGCGTCGGCCTTCCCGCCGACCAGGTCAGCACCTGGATCCTGGGGATGCGGACCGTCCTGGCGGGCGCCGGGGCGGTCCTCATCGGCGCCGTGGCCGCGGCGCTCACGACCCGCGAGAAGCACCTGTTCAAGTACTTCAAGGAGAGGTGACGTCGGCCGGAACCCTGGAGAGACGGACCGATCGCGGGATGGTCGTGCCGCCGTCGGGCAACCTGCGCTACGGTGACGACCGCACCACCCAGCACCACCGCACCACAAGCAGGACCCACAACTCCACACACCCACGGGAGCTCGCAGCAGCGAGCTGAGAGGGCGGCTCAGCGCCGCCGACCGTTCGAACCTGTTCGGATCATGCCGACGTAGGGAGAGAGAGCAATGAGCTCTGAGACCGCTGTGCCTGCGCACACCATCACGACCGGCCCCATCGCAGGGTCCGCCAAGGTCCACCACCCGGTCCCGGGCGCGGAGCACCTGCGCGTCCCCGAGCGCCGCGTGCACCTGAGCAACGGCGAGCACCTGGACCTGTACGACACCTCGGGCCCGTACACCGAGGTCGACGACCCGGCGGCGTTCGACCTGGCGGCCGGGCTGCCGGCCCTGCGCGCGGACTGGCTGCGGCCCGACGCCGTCCCCACCGAGCGCGGCACGGGTGGTGCCCGGACGCAGCTCGCCTGGGCACGGGCAGGGATCGTGACCGACGAGATGCGGTTCGTCGCGGCCCGTGAGGGCGTCGACGTCGAGCTCGTGCGCGACGAGGTGGCCCGCGGCCGGGCGGTGATCCCGGCCAACCGCCGCCACCCCGAGATCGAGCCCATGATCATCGGCAAGGCGTTCGGCGTGAAGATCAACGCGAACATCGGGAACTCGGCCGTGACGTCCTCGATCGAGGAGGAGGTCGAGAAGATGGTGTGGGCCGCGCGCTGGGGCGCGGACACCCTCATGGACCTCTCGACGGGCAAGGACATCCACGAGACCCGGGAGTGGGTGCTGCGCAACTCCCCGATCCCCGTGGGGACCGTGCCGCTCTACCAGGCGCTCGAGAAGGTCAAGGGCGACCCCGCGCGGCTCACGTGGGAGATCTACCGCGACACCGTGATCGAGCAGGCCGAGCAGGGCGTCGACTACATGACCGTGCACGCGGGCGTCCTGCTGCGGTACGTCCCGCTGACCGCGCGCCGCGTCACGGGCATCGTGTCCCGCGGCGGCTCGATCATGGCGGCGTGGTGCCTCGCGCACCACCAGGAGTCGTTCCTGTACACGCACTTCGCGGAGCTGTGCGAGATCCTGCGCGACTACGACGTGACGTTCTCCCTGGGCGACGGCCTGCGGCCAGGGTCCATCGCGGACGCCAACGACGCAGCGCAGTTCGCCGAGCTGCGCACGCTGGGCGAGCTGACCAAGGTCGCGAAGTCCTACGGCGTGCAGGTCATGATCGAGGGCCCGGGGCACGTCCCGATGCACAAGATCGTCGAGAACGTGCGCCTCGAGGAGGAGCTGTGCGAGGAGGCGCCGTTCTACACGCTCGGCCCGCTCGCGACCGACATCGCGCCCGCGTACGACCACATCACGTCGGCGATCGGGGCCGCGATCATCGCCCAGGCCGGGACCGCGATGCTCTGTTACGTCACGCCCAAGGAGCACCTGGGGCTGCCCGCCCGCGACGACGTCAAGACCGGGGTCATCACGTACCGGATCGCGGCGCACTCGGCCGACCTCGCCAAGGGGCACCCGCGCGCACAGCTCCGGGACGACGCGCTGTCGCGGGCCCGGTTCGAGTTCCGCTGGCACGACCAGTTCGCGCTCTCGCTCGACCCCGACACGGCCCGCGCGTTCCACGACGAGACCCTGCCGGCCGAGCCCGCCAAGACCGCGCACTTCTGCTCGATGTGCGGGCCCAAGTTCTGCTCGATGCGGATCTCGGCGGACGTGCGCGAGTACGCGGAGAAGAACGGGCTGACGTCGGTCGAGGCGATCGAGGCCGGCATGGCGGAGAAGTCGAGCGAGTTCGCGGACGCCGGCGGCCGGGTGTACCTGCCGGTCGCGGGCGGCTGATCCGCTGCCGCAACCGCCTGCCCGACGCACTCAGCGGGGGGCGGGCAGGATCACCGTGGCATCGGCGCCGCGATCCCGTGCTCGTACGCCCACACCACGAGCTGCACGCGGTCGCGCATGCCCGTCTTGGTCATGATCCGGCTCAGGTGCGACTTCACGGTGCTCGCCTCGAGGAACAGCGTCGCGGCGATCTCGGCGTTCGACTGCCCGCGGCACAGCAGCGCCAGGATGTCGTGCTCGCGCGCGGTGAGCAGTCCCGAGGCGACCTCGTCGGGCGCGGCGGGGGACCGCCGTCGGGCGAACTCGTCGATCACGCGCCGCGTGAGCGTCTGGTCGACGAGGCCCTCGCCCGACGCCACGCGCCGCACCGCGTCGACCAGCACGTCGGGCTCGGCGTCCTTGAGGAGGAACCCGCTCGCCCCGGCCTCCAGCGCGCCGAACACGTAGTCGTCCAGGTCGAACGTGCTCACCACGAGCACCGGGACCGGGTCGACGACGCCGGGTCCGGCGAGCGCGCGCGTCGCCGTGATGCCGTCCCCGCCGGGCATGCGGACGTCCATGCACACGACGTCGGGGCGCTCCCGGCGCGCGACGCGCACGGCGTCCGTGCCGTTCGCCGCCTCGCCCACGACCTCGAAGCCCTCGCTCTCGAGGATCACGGTGAAGCCTGCGCGGACGACGGCCTGGTCGTCGACCAGCACCACTCTGGTCATGGGGCCTCCTGCCCGACGGCGGCGCCCGGCACGTCCGTGGACGTCGCCGAGCGCTCGGAATGGGTGGGGGACGCGGTCTGTGCGGGCCGGGGGACCGTGAGCCGGACCCGCCAGCCGTTCCCGGGGACCGGGCCGGCCTCGAGCGCGCCACCCACGAGGGCTGCACGCTCGGTCATGCCGATGAGCCCGTGGCCGGGCGGGGTCGGGCTGCCGGGCGACGGGTCGGACGACCTGCCCCGACCGGTCGCGCCGATCGCCTCGACCGGGAGCCTGTTGGTCACCGTGAGGACGAGCGCGGCCTGCTGGTGGTCGGTCACGACCTCGATCGTGCGGCCCGGGGCGTGCCGGCGCGCGTTGGTCAGCGCCTCCTGGAGCACGCGGTAGACGGTGAGCTGCACCGCGGGGGAGAGGTCGAACGGCTCGCCGTGGCGGACGTCGCGCACCTCCGCGCCCGCGGCGCGCGCGAGGTCGAGCAGCTCGCCCGCGTCGTCGAGCGTGGGCTGCGGCGCGGCCGGCGCCTCCTCGCCCGGCTCGCCGGGGCCCGCCTGCGACGAGCTGCGCAGGATGCCGACGACCAGGCGCAGGTTGTCGAGCGTCTCGCGCCCCTGGGTGCGGATCCAGCGCATCGACTCCTTGGCGCGCTCGGGGTCGCGGTCGACCAGCCGCTCGGCCGCTGCCGCCTGGACGACGATCCCCGACAGGTGGTGCGCGGCGACGTCGTGCAGCTCGCGGGCCATGCGACCGCGCTCCTCCAGGACGGCCTGCGCCGCGAGCATGTCGCGCTCGCGCTCGGCCTGGGCCACCCGGCCCTTGAGCTGGGCGAACAGCTCGCGGCGCGTCCCCACGTACGCACCCACGAGCGCCGCTGCCACGTACGTGAGGAGCGCCGACGCCAGCCCGCCCCAGACCTGGACCGCGACGGGCACGGGGCTCCCCGACGTGATCGGCACGGGCCCGCCCAGCACGAAGCCCAGCAGCACCTGCACGCCCGCGGCCCCGCCGGCCGCCCACAGGGCCGTGCGTCGAGGTGCGTACGCCCCGACCGAGTAGGCCGCGACCAGGGTCGCCGGTGCCTGGAACGAGACGAGGGCCGGGAGCACCGGGGTGAGCGCGACCTGGCCCACGACGGTCAGCGCGAGAGCGAGCAGCGGTGCCCGACGACGCAGCGCGAGCGCCATGGCCTGCGCGACGACGATCACGATCGCTGCGACCCGTCCCCCGGTCGAGAACTGCAGGGAGTCGGGTGCGCCGTCGACCACGATGCCGAGGTCCGTCAGCGCGATCCGCTCGACGGCCAGCAGGAAGCCGACCGTGAGGACCGCGACGACCGCGCCCAGCAGGGCGTCGCGACCCGTCGCGGTGCGGATGCCGATCGCGGCGAGACGGCGGTGCAGTGCGTCGAGCACGAGGCTCCTCTCGGGTCGAGCGGTCGATGTGCGTGGTCGGGCGGGTGCGCGAGGTCACCGGTGCGGGCGAGCCCCGGTTCGGGTCCCCCGGACCCGGGCGACCCGCCCACGCGGGTGAGCGGCGCCGTCGGGCACCACGGTACGTGGCCGCGGCCCCGACGGCGCCGCCGCGAGGGGACCGTCAGACGAGGTCGCGGCGACGGAACGTCACCGCGCCCGCCCCGAGCAGGACCGCGACCCACGCGACCAGGCCCAGGACCGCGGCCCCGACGCCCAGGGGGGCGAGACCGCCCAGGACCGCCGTCGCGCTCTGACCGGTCGACGCGAGCGACCCCAGACCCAGCGGCAGCCACGCCGCAGCCGTCGACTCGCCCCCCGACATCAGCAGGACCGCAGCCTGCACCAGGGGCTCGACGATCACCAGGCCCACGACGACCAGGATCGCGGCGACCTGCCCGCGGACCAGCGTCCCGACCCCCAGCCCGAGCCATGCGAACAGCACGAGGACCACGAGCCCACGCCCCCACACTCCCAGGACGTCACCCGCGCCGACCAGGAGCTGCGCTCCGGGCGTCGAGGCGACCGCCACGAACAGGCCCAGGGCCGTGAGCACCGCGAGCGCCGCTCCGATCAGGAGCGCGACGACCGCGACCGCGCCCGCCTTGCCCCCGAGGACGCGAGAGCGCGAGGGGACGACGAGGGCCGTGGGGACGATCCCGCCCGTGCGGAAGTCGGTCGTGACCGCGAGGACGCCCAGCAGCAGCATGCAGATGACCGACACGCCCGCCGAGCCCGAGCCCGCGGGGCCGTTGCCCAGCAGGTCCAGCATGGCGCGCTGCACGGGCGCCGCCCCCAGGTCGGTCAGCCCGGTCAGGTCCGGGGCGAGGTCGGCCGTCATCTCGGGCGAGGCCTGGAGGCCCACGGTGGCGCCGCCCATGCCCTCGACCCCGGCCAGGATGCGCGGCAGGGCGATCGTCAGCCCCTGGACCAGGAGCATGCCCGCGAGGGCGACCACCCCCAGGATCCAGGGCGTGCGGGTCGTGCGTAGCTTGAGCAGCTCGGCGCGGAACATCAGCGCACTCCTTCGGTCTCTGCGGTCAGGTTGAGGTAGAAGTCCTCGAGGGACTCGCCGCGGACGAGGTCCGCGAGAGGGCCGTCGGCGATGACCTGGCCCTGGCCGATCACGACCAGGTCGTCGGCCACCTGCGTGACCTCGGCCAGGACGTGGCTCGCGAGCAGCACCGCACCACCACCGTCCGCGAACGAGCGCAGGACCTCGCGCATCCACCGCATGCCCGCGGGGTCCAGGCCGTTCGCGGGCTCGTCGAGCACGAGGACCTGCGGGTCGCCCAGGAGCGCCGCCGCCAGCCCGATGCGCTGACGCATGCCGAGCGAGTAGGTGCGGACGCGCCGATCGGCCGCCCGGTCCATCCCGACGAGCGCGAGCACCTCGTCGACCCGGCGGCCCTCGATCCCGGCAGCGGTCGCGAGGACCCGCAGGTGGTCGCGACCGCTGCGGCCCGGGTGCAGCCCGCCCGCGTCGAGCAGCGCGCCGACGACCCGGCCGGGGTGCTCGAGGTCCGCGTACGGGCTGCCCTGGACCGTCGCGGTGCCGGCGCTCGCGGACGCGAGCCCCAGCAGGACGTTGAGCGTGGTGGTCTTGCCCGCGCCGTTGGGTCCGAGCAGCCCCACGACCCTCCCGGGCTCGACGGCGAAGCTCACGTCGCGGACGGCGTCGAACGTCCCGTAGGACTTGCGCAGGCCCACGATCTCGATGGCTGGCATCGGGGGGTCCTTTCTCCTCCGGCGGCGCGACCGGGGTGCCGCGCGCCGTGCCTCCAGCCTGTCTTCCGGGCGGTGGCGGGCGCTTCTGGCGGAGGGAGGAAGGTGGGTTGCGCCTTCCGGCGGAGCCGCGCCGCAGTCACCCGGTGCCAGGGATGGATCACGCCCGGTCGCGCGCGTCGTCGGCGCTAGGCTCGCGGGGAACACACTCACGGGGGAGGGCGCATGCCCAGCAGGACGACAGACACGCACGCACGCGACCACGCAGGCCCGACGGCGGGGCCCGGTCCGGCCGACGGGGCCCGGCACGAGGACCGCGGGCGGGGTGCGGGGGCCGCGCCGCGCGGCTACGCGAAGGGCCGCGCCAAGCGCGACGAGATCATCGAGGCGGCCACGGGACTGTTCGGCGAGGTCGGCTACCGTTCGGCGTCGCTCCGCGAGATCTCCTCGCGGGTCGGGATCTCGCACCCCGGTCTGCTGCACCACTTCCCCACCAAGGAGATGCTGCTCCAGGCGGTGCTCGAGCGTCGCGACGAGGCGGACTTCGCGGTGTTCGACCAGGACGTCCGGGACGGTGTGGACTACTTCGACTCGCTCGCGCGGGTCGTCGAGCGCAACGCGTCCCGGCCCGGCATCGTCGAGCTCTTCAGCATCCTGTCGGCCGAGGCCACGTCGCCCGACCACCCGGCGCACGCGTACTTCCAGCGTCGCTACGACGGCGTGATCGCGCGCACCCGGCAGGAGCTCGCCCGTCGCGCTGCCGAGGGGCTCCTGCGTCAGGGCGTCGACGTGTCGGTCTCGGCGCGCGTCCTCGTCGCCGTCATGGACGGCCTCCAGGTGCAGTTCCTCCTGGAGCGGGGTGGGCCACGTCCGCCCGTGGACATGGCTGCAGGGTTGCGCTCGTACCTCGCGCAGATCCACGTCGACGGGGCGACCGGGCCGGGCGGAACGACGGGCGGCTGACCGGGGCGGCCGGGGCCTCCGGGCACCGGCATGCCCGGGTGTCCCGCGACTCCGCCGCCGAGGAGGAGGGACGAGGAGCCCGGACCGGAGGTCCGGGCCCCGTCACCTCGGCGCGCGCATCAGCCCGCCGCGGCCGCCGCGAGGAGCTGGTCGAGCTGGGCCGCGTCGAACGGCATCCCGTCGAAGCTCGCGATGACGCGCAGCGGCATCCCGGCCGCCATGGCCATCATGTCGTCGTCGAGGAGCGTGGAACCGGGGCCGCCGGCCCGAGCCATCGCGTCACGGACGATCCTGCCTGCGACGGGGTGGGCCAGGGCCTCGCCCAGCGTCGACCACGGGGTCAGCGGCGGGGTGACGTCCTCGCCGACCACGGTCACCGTGGCCGAGCCGCGCAGGTCGCGCGACGACGCACCCACGGACACCACGAACTCACCGCCCTCGACGACCCAGCGCCGCAGCACGGGGTGCCAGTACGACAGGTCCCGCGCACCGAGCTCGAACGTCAGGGTGCGGGTCCCGCCCGGCGCGAGCGACACCTTCCCGAACGCCTTGAGCTCGCGCTCGGGTCGCACGACCGCGGCCTGCGGGTCGCCGACGTACACCTGCACGACCTCGGCGCCCGCGACGGGCCCCGTGTTGGTGACCGTCACGTCCACGGTGAGCGACGCCGTCGGGCCCTCGCCCGAGACCACCACCGACAGGTCCTCGTACGCGAAGGTCGTGTACGACAGGCCGTGGCCGAACGGGAACGCGACGTCCATGCGCTTCGCGTCGTAGTAGCGGTAGCCCACCAGCACACCCTCGCCGTAGCGGACGTGCCCGAGCTCGCCCGGGAAGTTCCCGTACGACGCGTTGTCCTCGAGGCGGACCGGGACCGTCTCGGTCAGCTTGCCCGACGGGTTGCGGACGCCGAACAGGAGGTCGGCGATCGCGCCTCCGCCCGCCTGGCCGCCCAGCCAGCCCTCGAGGATCGCGGTGGCATGGTACTGCCACGGTGCGATCGTGACGGCCGAGCCGTTCGCGAGCACCACGACGACGCGCGAGCACACGGCCGCGACGGCCTCGAGGAGCGCGACCTGGCTCGGCGGCAGGTCCATGTGGTCGCGGTCGAACCCCTCGGACTCGTGGCTCGCCGGCAGCCCCAGGAAGAGGACCGCCGTCCGGGCGGTGCGTGCGAGCCCGACGGCCTCCGCGCGGAGCGCGTCGTCGTCCTCCTCGCCCGTGAGGCCGAACCCGGGCGCGAACGGGACCTCGGAGCCCGTGATCGCGCGGATCTCCGTCAGGGCGTCGTCGAGACGCGTCGGGGTGACCTGGCTCGACCCCGCGCCCTGGTAGCGCGGGGTGCGCGCGAACTCGCCGAGCACGACGAGCGACCCCGCGGCCGTGGCGTCGAGCGGGAGCACGGGCGCGCCGTCGACGGCCTCGTTGCGCAGGAGGACCGTGCCCTCCGCGGCGGCCTCGCGCGCGAGGGCGTGGTGCTCGGACTCGTCGAACGAGCCCGGTGCGGCGAGCGCGGGCAGCGTCCGGTTCAGGAGCGTGAGGTGACGACGGACCGCCTGGTCGAGGACCGCCTCGTCGACCTCGCCGGCACGGACCGCGGCGACGACCTCGGCGTCGGTGCGGCCGCCGGTCGAGGGCATCTCGAGATCGAGGCCTGCGACGAGGGAGGCCACCCGGTCCGAGACCGCACCCCAGTCGGAGACCACGACGCCGTCGTAGCCCCACTCGTCGCGCAGGACCTCGGTGAGCAACCAGCGGTCCTGCGACGCGTACGTGCCGTTGATCTTGTTGTACGAGCACATGACGGTCCACGGGGAGGCCTTCCGCACGGCCCGCTCGAAGCCCGTCAGGTAGATCTCCCGCAGCGTGCGCTCGTCGACGTCCGCCGAGACCCGCATGCGGTCGGTCTCCTGGTTGTTGGCGGCGAAGTGCTTGAGCGAGGTGCCCACGCCCTGGCTCTGCACGCCCTGGATCAGCGCGGCACCCAGGTCGCCCGAGACCACGGGGTCCTCGGAGAAGTACTCGAAGTTGCGACCGCACAGCGGCGAGCGCTTGATGTTGATGCCCGGACCGAGGAGGACCGCGACGTCGTTCGCGCGCGTCTCCCGTCCGAGCGCCTGTCCCACGCGCTGGAGCAGGTCGACGTTCCACGTGGAACCGAGCGCGGCGGCGGTGGGGAAGCACGTCGCGGGGACCGAGCTCGCGAGGCCCAGGTGGTCGGAGGACCCGGTCTGCTTGCGGAGCCCGTGCGGCCCGTCGGTGACCATGACCGCGGGCACCTCGGCCCCGGCGCGCTCGACCGGCTGGGTGTGCCAGAAGTCCAGCCCCGACACGAGCGAGGCCTTCTCCTCGAGCGTGAGCTCCTGGAGGAGGTGCTCGACGTCGAGCGGCCGGGCGCTGCTCGTCGTCTCCGGGGTGGCAGGGGTCTCGTCGTTCACGGTGCACGTCCTCAGGGTTCGCGGCCAGGCCGTTCTGATCGTCCGGTCGAGCGTAGCGGAGATACCTACCGGGCGGTAGGTATCTGTTTTACGGCGACGATCAGTCGATCAGCGAACCCTCGGTGGGTGCCGCGGTGCTCGCGACGCACAGCCCCGTGCGATCCCCCTCCGCCCACGAGGCCTCGGACGGCGACCACACCACCAGCTCGATCCCCTCCGCAGGCGCGTCGCCCGACAGCACCGCGGGCGTGCACACCCGCGACACGCGAGCGTCCGCCGCGTCCTGCCCGGGCCAGCGCGCGTCCGCGGGGAAGTCCGTCCGCGCCACGACCTGGGCCTCGTGCGCGTCCCCGCACGGGACCACGCGCACCGAGGCGACGGGGCCGTCGTCCGGCAGCTCGGCGAGGCAGCTCCCCAGGACGAGCTGACGGGCGTGCGCGGACCGCGGCTCGCTCACCTCGGCAGGCAGGGGGCGCGTCGCGGCGTCCCCGACGAGCAGGGCGACGACCACCGCGACGGCCGTGAGCGTCACCGCGACCCCCAGGGCGATACCCGCCCACGCGAGCCCCGTACCCCGCGAACCGTCGCGGCGGATGCGCGCGAGCGCGGCCACCCCGACGCCGACGCCGACGGGACCGAGCAGCAGACCCGTCGGGATCGCCGCGACGGCCAGCGGTTCGGTCCGGGGGGCGGCGGGCTCCCACCCCGGCGCGTAGTAGACGTTCTCGTCGTAGCCCGGCCGCTGAGCGGGGCCGGTCACGGGTACGTGCTCCAGATCGTGAGGAACCACAGCGCGATGAACAGCGTGCTGACGGCGCCCACCGTCACGCCCGTGATCGCGAACCCGCGCCCCGTCGTCCCGTCCCGCGAGATCTGCTGGAGCGCGACGATCCCTAGGACCAGCCCGACGACGCCCGGCACCAGGCAGAACGCGATCCCGGCGAGCGACGTGATCATCGACGCGAGCGCCAGACCGTTCTGTCGCGGCGGAGGCGCGAACGAGGTGTTCCACGACGGGGCCACGGGCAGGCCCGGGGGTGGCCCGTACCCGGTCCCGTAGCCGTTCTGCGGGCCCGGGTGCGAAGGGTGCTGGCCCCCGTACGGGCTCGGCTCGTAGGCCCCCGGCGGCGTCCCGTAGACGGGGGTCCCGGGCGGACCGTACGGGCCGTAGCCCTGACCGCCGGGCGCAGGGGGCGTCGTCGGGTCGCCGACCGGAGCAGGCGCGTACGGGTCCGCCGCGACGGGCGCGTCGTCCGCCCAGGCCGGGGGCCGGTACGGCACCAGCGGAGGTTGGCGGCCCGGCCCGCCGGAGGCCGGAGGGTGCGGCTGCGGCGGCAGCGGATCCGGGTCCGGGGTGCCCGACCCCGGCGGCGGAGATGACGTCATGGGAGAACCGTAGCCATGCCGAGCGCCGGCCGTCGGGACTCTCCGCGGCGGGTGAACCCGTGGCCGTCCGAGGCGCCCCGACGAATATTTTGTGAGGATTCCACCCCAAATGGCTCCGGAGCCCCTCGGGTCGGTCCCCGGCGCGTCTATGATCGGTGGTGGTACCGGGCTTTCGCGGTCCCTCCTGGGAGGGATTTGGAAGGAGTCGTGCTTTTCTCGCTCGGCTCTCCGGTGCCCCACCGAGCGCGGCCTGCACGGGCCTCGCGCGACGCATCACCGAGCAGTGAGGACGTCATGACCCTGCCACAGGCCGCACAGGTTCCCGCCACCACGAACGATCGAGCGGCGGTGGTCCTCGCTGCAGGCATCGACGACGCGTCCCGCGAGCTCATCACGCGCCCGCTCGGCGACGCGACCGTCGTCGAGCTCGCCGTCGCGAACGTCCGCAAGGTCGTCCCCGACGACCGCATCGTGGTCGTCATCGCCCCCGGGGACACGACCGTCCGGGGCCTGCTGGGCGAGGGGTTCCGGTACGTCGAGCAGCGTGACCTGCCCGGGACGGGCGGCGCGACGCTCGCGGCCCGGGCCGCGGTCGCCTCGCTCCCCGTGCCCGCGAGCGAGGTCCTCGTGGCCTACGCCGACACCCCGCTCCTGCGCTCCGAGTCCCTGCTGGGCCTCCTGACCCGCCACACGCTCAAGGGGGCCGACCTCTCGCTGCTCGCAGCCGTCGTGACCGAGGACCTGCCCACCTACGGGCGCATCGTCCGCCAGGACGGTGAGATCACGGCCATCCTCGAGGAGGAGGACCGCCCGAGCGGCGCCGACGCCGACGGCACCGCCACCGAGGTGAACGTGGGCGCCTACGTCGCGGCCCCCGACCTGCTGTTCACCGAGCTCGAGGACATGGTCGCCGGGGGAGAGCACCGGCTCACCGAGCTCGCACGCCGAGTCATCGCCAAGCAGAAGAGCATCTCGTCGTACCGGATCTACGACACCGACGAGGTCCGGGGCATCAACACCCCCGAGGAGCTCCAGGAAGCCGCGGACATCCTCCTCAAGCGGCTCTTCATGCCCAAGAAGAACACCGACACCAAGATCGTGTTCGGCACGGGCGGGTGGCGCGCCATCATCGGCGAGGGCTACACGCTCGCCAACGTGCGCCGCCTGTGCCAGGCGATCGCGAACGAGACGGTCCGCAAGGGTATCGACGGCCTGGGGGTCGTGATCGGCGGGGACCGCCGCTTCCTCTCGCGCGAGTCCGCGATCGCGGCCGCAGAGGTCTTCGCGGGCAACAACATCCCGGTCACGCTCCTGCCCGACGACGTCCCCACGCCCCTCGTGACCTTCGCCGCCCCGTACCTCGGCGCGGCCTACGGCATCATCGTCACGTCGAGCCACAACCCGCCCGAGTGGAACGGCATGAAGGTCTTCCGCCAGGACGGCTCGCTGCCCCTCGACGACGAGACGGACCGCTACCAGGACGAGGCCAACGCGCTCAGCGTCGACGACGTCATCACGCTCGACCTCGCGGTCGCCCGCAAGGCCGGCCTCGTCGTGGACAAGGTCCTCACCGAGCCCTACGTCGACGCGATCGAGAAGATCGTCGACGTCGAGGCGGTGCGCGGCTCGGACCTGCGCGTGATCGTCGACCCCATGTACGGCACGAGCCAGCTCACGCTCGGCACCATCCTCAACGACATGCGCGTGCGCTCGGAGTTCATCCACGCCGCCCACAACCCGCTGTTCGGCGGGATCGCCCCCGCGCCGGACCTCCAGCGCCTGTCGACGCTGATCTCGATGATCAAGCAGGGCGGTGGCCGCTACGACCTGGGCATGGCGACCGACGGCGACTCGGACCGTATCGGGATCGTCGACGAGACCGGCGAGTACATCTCGACCAACGACCTCCTGCTCCTCCTCTACTGGTACCTGCACGAGTTCCGCGGCGAGAAGGGCGGCGTCGTGCGCAACCTCGCGACCACGCACCTGCTCGACCGGCTCGCGGCGCACTTCGGCGAGGAGTCCCGCGAGGTCAAGGTCGGCTTCAAGCACGTCACCGCCGGCATGGAGGAGATCGGTGCCGTGCTCGGCGGCGAGTCCTCGGGCGGCCTCACGGTCCGCGGCTGGATCCTCGGCAAGGACGGCATCTTCGCGTGCGCCCTGGTGGTCGAGATGCTGGCCCGCACGGGCAAGAAGATCTCCGAGCTGCGCGAGATGATCTACGAGATCACGGGACGCCTCTACACTCTCGAGGCAGGCGTGGACTCCACGCCCGAGATGCGGATCGCCGTGCCGCGCCGCCTCGAGGCCGACCCGCTCACGCACGTCGGGCCGTACCCCGTCGTGAGCATCTCCCACCTCGACGGCACCAAGATCGTCCTCGAGAACGACAACTGGGCGCTCCTGCGGTTCTCCGGGACCGAGCCGGTCCTGCGCATGTTCGTCGAGGCGGACTCGCCCGAGAAGGCCACCGAGCTGCTCGACTGGCTCAAGGGCTTCGTCACCGCGGGCGTCTGAGCCTCAGCCCTCGCACCCACCCACCCGCACCTCTCACCGACAGGAACCGACCCGACGATGCGTTACGGCCATTTCGACACAGCTCGCGACGAGTACGTCATCGAGCGCCCCGACGTCCCCGTCTCGTGGACGAACTATCTGGGCACCAAGGACTTCTGCACCGTCCTGTCCCACAACGGCGGCGGCTACTCGTACTACAAGTCGGCGCAGACCGGCCGCATCTCGCGGTTCCGCCAGAACGGCGTCCCCCTCGACCGCCCGGGGCACTACGTGTACCTGCGCGACGAGGCCGACGGCGACTACTGGTCGGTCTCGTGGCAGCCGGTGGGCAAGCCGCTCGTGGCCGACGGCGACCCGATCGACCCGGCGGGCGGTGCCGGTCGCTGGACGACGCGCCACGGCCTGAGCTACTCGACGTTCGAGGCCCGGTACAAGGGCATCGACGCCCAGCAGACGATCTTCATCCCCCTGGACGACGACGTCGAGATCTGGGACGTGCGCCTGACGAACACGACCGACGAGGTCCGTGAGCTGAGCGTCGGGTCGTACGTGGAGTTCAGCTTCCACACCATCACGATCGACAACCAGAACCTGCAGATGTCGCTCTACTCGACGGGCTCGTCCTACGAGGACGGCATCATCGAGTACGACGCGTACTACGAGCCGTGGACGTTCCACTACTTCGCGTCGAGCGAGACGCCGTCGTCGTACGACTCGCTGCGCGACAACTTCATCGGCCCGTACCGCTCGGAGGCCAACCCGATCGCGATCGAGCGCGGGCACGGCTCCAACGAGAGCGCGACGACGCAGAACCACTGCGGTGCGCTCCAGCACAAGGTCACGCTCCAGCCGGGCGAGACCAAGCGCCTCGTCTACATGCTGGGCTACGGCTCGCGCGCCGAGGCCGGCCGCGCGATGCAGGCCAAGTACGCGGACGTCGCGACCGTCGACGCCGAGCGCGCCCGCCTGGCGGCCTACTGGAAGGCCAAGCAGGACAAGCTGCGCATCCGCACGCCCCACGAGGGCATGAACACCATGATCAACTCGTGGACGCTGCTCCAGGCGGAGACGTGCGTCGTGTGGTCGCGCTTCGCGTCGTTCGTCGAGGTCGGCGGCCGCAGCGGCCTGGGCTTCCGCGACACGGCCCAGGACGTCATGAGCGTCATCCACACCAACCCGACCAAGACGCACCAGCGCATCGTGGAGCTGCTGCGGGCCCAGACGGAGGCGGGCTACGGCCTGCACCTGTTCGAGCCCAAGGCGTTCGACCCGGACGCGCCCAAGCTGCCCGACGTCCCGTCGCCGACGATCGTCCCGACGCCCGACCCCAAGGACCTCATCCACGGGCTCGAGGACACGTGCTCGGACGACCACCTGTGGCTCGTGCCGTCGGTCGTCGAGTTCGTCAAGGAGACCGGTCGCCTGGAGTTCCTCGACGAGGTGATCCCGTTCGCCGAGGGCACGCCCGCCACGGTGTACGAGCACCTCACGCGCGCGCTCGACTTCTCGAGCGAGCAGATCGGTCAGAACGGCGTGGCCCTGGGCCTGCGCGCGGACTGGAACGACTGCCTGAACCTGGGCGGCGGCGAGACCTCCCTCGTGACGTTCCTGCACGCCTGGGCCATCCAGGCGTTCCTGGAGCTCGCGCGGCACCGTGCGGCCGCCGGGGACGAGAGCGCGGCAGCGGACGTCGCCAAGTACGAGGCCGAGCTCGAGCGCATCGCGAAGGTCGCCGACACCCAGCTGTGGGACGGCGCCTGGTGGATCCGCGGCTACACGCGCGACGGCGTGAAGATCGGCTCGAACGACAACGACGAGGGCAAGATCTTCCTCGAGCACCAGGCGTGGCCCGTCATCGCGGGCATCACGACCCAGGAGCGCGGCGAGGCGTCGATGGACTCGGTGCGCGAGCTCCTGGGGTCGGAGTACGGCAACCACCTGAACTGGCCGGCGTTCACCAAGGTCGACGACACGGTCGGGTTCGTGACGCGCGTGTACCCGGGCATCAAGGAGAACGCGGCGATCTTCTCGCACCCGAACGCGTGGCCCATCATCGCCGAGGCCATGCTGGGCCGCGGCGACGAGGCCGTGCAGTTCTACGACGCGATCCTGCCGTACAACCAGAACGACAACATCGAGGTCCGCGGGGCCGAGCCCTACGCCTACGTGCAGTTCCTGTACGGCCGCGACCACGAGTGGTTCGGCAAGGCGCAGAACCCGTGGCTCACGGGCACGGCGGGCTGGATGTACACGGCGGCCACCAAGTACATCCTCGGTGTCCGCCTGGCCCTCGACGGCCTGGTCGTCGACCCGTCGATCCCCAAGGACTGGGACGGCTTCGAGGTGCGTCGTGAGTGGCGTGGCGCGGTCTACGAGATCGAGGTCCGCAACCCCGACCACGTCTCGAAGGGCGTGCGGTCGGTGACGCTCGACGGCGTCGAGCTCGACCCGACCCGGCCGATCCCGGTCCAGCCGGAGGGCTCCGAGGTCAAGGTCGTCGTGACGCTGGGCTGAGTCACCCACCCTCTGTTGCCGAAAACGGGGTTGGGGTCGTTCTGAGTCCCAGAACGACCCCAACCCCGTTCTCGGCACCGGGGCAGCCGGGCAGCCGGGGGCCGGGCAGCCGGGCAGCGCCGTCAGTCCGAGAAGTCCACGATCACCGGGACGTGGTCCGAGGCGCCCTTGCCCTTGCGCTCGTCACGGTCGATCTCCACGCCCGTCGCCCGCGCGCGCAGAGCGGGGGACAGGTACGCGTAGTCGATCCGCATGCCCTGGTTCTTGGGGAACCGGAGCTGCTGGTAGTCCCAGTAGGTGTACTTGTGCTCCTCGGGGAAGTAGTCCCGCGTGACCTCGGTGTACCCGGCTGTCGTGAACGCCGCGAAGGCCTCGCGCTCGGCCGGCGAGGTGTGCGTGTGCCCCGCGAACACCGCGGGGTCCCACACGTCGGTGTCGAGCGGTGCGACGTTCCAGTCACCGACGAGCGCTACCTGCGCAGCGGGGTCCGCCTCGAGCCAGCCCGCGGCCTGCGTGCGCAGGTTGTGCAGCCACTCGAGCTTGTACGGGTAGTGCGGGTCGTCGAGCGCGCGCCCGTGCGGCACGTACAGGCTCCACACGCGCACGCCGCCGCACGTGGCCCCGATCGCGCGCGCCTCCAGGTGCGGCTCGGCCCCGAAGTGAGGCTGGGTCGCGAAGCCTGTCTCGACGTCCTCGATCCCGACGCGCGAGACGATCGCGACCCCGTTCCACTGGCTCAGGCCGAAGTGCGCGACCTCGTATCCCGCGGCCTCGAAGACCGCGTGCGGGAACTGGGCGTCCTTGCACTTGGTCTCCTGCAGCGCGAGCACGTCGGTGCCCGAGCGTTCGAGGAAGGCCACGGCGCGCTCGGCGCGGGCTCGGATCGAGTTGATGTTCCAGGTGGCGAGACGCATGGCGACAGGCTAGCCCGGCCGACCCACGCCGCCGCCGAGCCCGACGCGCGGTGGTGCGCGGCGCCGTCGGGCCTGCGGGTCACCCGACCGCCCCCGGCCCCCTAGGCTGGGTCCATGGCGACTGCACTGATCACCGGCGCCAGCGCCGGCCTGGGGCTCGAGTTCGCGTGGCAGCTGGCCACGGCCCGTCACGACCTGGTCCTCGTCGCGCGCGACGCCGAGCGCCTCGAGCGCGTCGCGCAGCAGATCCGCGCTGCGGCCGGCGTGCGGGTCCAGGTCCTCCCGGCGGACCTCTCGGTGCCCGACGACGTCGCGCGCGTCGCAGCACGCCTCGCCCTCGTGGAGGAGGACGAGGCCGGGCAGCGGCCTGTGGGCCTGCTCGTCAACAACGCGGGCTACGCCGTGCACCAGCGCTTCGTGGGCGGTGACGTCGAGGCCGAGGTCAAGGCCCTGGACGTCATGGTGCGCGCGGTCCTGGTCCTGTCGCACGCCGCGGCGGGCCAGATGACCGAGCGCGGGCGCGGCGCGATCCTCAACGTCGCGTCGGTCGCGGCACTCACCGCGAGCGGCACGTACTCGGCCGCCAAGGCGTGGGTGCGGACGTTCACCGAGGGCCTCGCGGTCGAGCTGCGCGGGACGGGCGTCACGGCCACGGCCCTGTGCCCGGGCCTCACGCACACCGAGTTCCACGAGCGCGCCGGGATCGACTACACGCAGCTCCCCGAGGTCGCCTGGCTCAACGCCGACCGCGTGGTCGCGGCGGCCCTCGCCGACGTGCGCCGCGGCATCGTGATCTCGACGCCCTCGTTGCGGTACCGGCTGGCGTCGGGCCTGCTGAAGGTCGCGCCGCGCGCGGCCGTACGGGCGTTCGAGGGGCGCTAGGGGAGTGCGGTCAGGGGGGAGGCGCACGTGACCCGGGAGTCCGCCGTCGGCCTGGTCGTGCTGGGGGTCCTGCTGGCGCTCGTCGTCGCGGTGGCCGTGCTGGGCGTCGTCGCGCGGCGCGCGCGCCAGGAGACGCAGGACGCTCTGCTCCGTGACCTCGGCTGGGAGCCCGCGCCGCCCGACGAGTCGTTGCTCGACCGCTGGGAGGGGGCGCCGTTCGACGTCCAGGACCGGGGTCGGGTCGAGGACCTCCGCCGGGGGGCGGTGGCCGGCCGGCCGCTCGTCACGTTCCGGTACGCGTGGCGCTCGGCCGCGACCATGGCGGGCCGTGGACGCCCCACGATGGTCGAGTGCCAGGTCGTCGCGCTCGACGTCCCGGGGGAGGTCCCGACGGTCGAGGTCGTGCCCGTGGGCTACCGGCAGCCGTCCGTCCAGCGCGTGGTGGGGCGCGAGGTCGTGTTCGACGACCCGGCGTTCGCCTCGACCTGGACGGTGCGTGCCCCCGACGAGCTCGCTGCCCACGCCCTCCTGACGGCCCCCGTGCGCTCGGTCCTGCTGGAGCCCGCGTACGCGGGGGCGCGGCTGCGCTTCGAGGGATCGGCCCTCCTGTCCTGGACGGACGGCCCGGTACCGGTCGAGGCCGTGCGCGACCTCGCTCTCCTGCTCGCCGGGGTCCTCGACCAGGTCCGGCCACCCGGGCGTCCCGAGATCTCGGAGGCCCCCGAGGGCACGGGGAGCGAGGGGGCGCGGCCCGCGGACGCGCCGGACCGCTAGCCTTGACCCCATGACCGAGACCTCCACGCACCTGTCCCCGACGCCCCGCGAGCAGCTTCGCGACCTCATCGCCGAGCTGGCGATCGTGCACGGGAAGGTGACGCTGTCCTCCGGCAAGGAGGCCGACTACTACGTGGACCTGCGACGCGTCACGCTGCACCACCGTGCCGCCCCGCTCATCGGGCACGTCCTGCTGGACCAGCTCGAGGAGGTCGGGCTGGGCACCGCCGAGGTCGACGCCGTGGGTGGGCTGACGCTCGGCGCAGACCCCATCGCGACCGCCCTCCTGCACGCCGCAGCCTCGCGCGGCCAGGACCTCGACGCGTTCGTGGTGCGCAAGGCCGCCAAGGCGCACGGCATGCAGCGTCAGATCGAGGGGCCGGACATCGCGGGGCGCCGCGTCGTCGTCGTCGAGGACACGACCACGACGGGCGGATCGCCCATCACCGCGATCGAGGCGGCACGGGCCGCGGGCGCCGAGGTCGTGGGCGTCGCGACGATCATGGACCGCGACACGGGTGCGCGCGAGAAGATCGAGGCGCTGGGCGTGCCCTACCACTCGATCTTCGGCCTGACGGACTTCGACCTGGCCTGACGGGCAGCACTCGCCGCCGGCGGTGCGCGCACAGGCGCACGCGCCCGGTCGGCCGGGAGAGAGGGCAGGGGGATGGGCAGCATCTGGTTCGTGGTCGGCATGGTGCTCCTGGCGGTCGCGGGGGTGGCCCTCGGCTGGTGGGCGCACAAGGCCCGGATCGCGGAGCTCGAGCGGTGGGCCGCCGCGAACGGGTGGACCCACCACGGCCCCGACCCTGCGCTGGCGCGACGGTGGCGCGGTGAGCCGTTCGACGAGGGACGGTCGCGACGCGCGACCGAGGTCCTGACGGGGCCCCACGGGGACCGTTCGGCGCTGTCGTTCACGTACAGCTGGACCACGGGCTCGGGCAAGGAGTCGACGACGCACACCGCGCACGTGGTCGCCCTCCTGCTGGACGCGTCGTTCCCGACGCTGCAGCTCACGCCGGAAGGACTCGGCGCCAAGCTCGCCAAGGCGTTCGGCGGGCAGGACATCCAGCTCGAGTCGGAGGACTTCAACCGTGCGTGGCGGGTCGAGTCGAGCGACCTGCGGTTCGCGCACGACGTGCTGCACCCCCGGACCATGCACCGGCTGCTCGAGGCGGACTTCTCGCGGCGCTCCCTGCGGATCGAGGGGGACGCGATCCTCGCGTGGACGGGTGGCCGGACCGTGCCCGACAACGTCCCCCCGATGCTCTCGCGCCTCGCAGCCGTGGTCGACGCCGTCCCGGACTTCGTGTGGCTGGACCGCGGCGCGCTCCCGCCGCGCCGACCGGGCACACCGACCGCGGGCCCGGGACCGGCAGCGGGCCCGGGGGCGGCTCCGCCGTGGGGCACGCCGCCGTCCTGAGGTCACGGACCGGCGAGGGGCCTCGCCGCTACGATGCAGCTACCTTCCGCGTCGCCCGACGGCGTCACGCGCCCGGTCCCTCCGGTCCGGTCGTGCCGTGCCCGGGCGGGCGTCCGACCACCTCAGCCCAAGGGGGCAGCATGACAGGCGGCACCATCGCCTTGATCGTCATCGGCGTGATCGTCCTGGTCGTCCTGTTCTGGGCGGTCGCGCAGTACAACGGGTTCGTCCGGCTGCGGAACCTGGTGCAGGAGTCGTGGCGTCAGATCGACGTCGAGCTGCACCGTCGCCACGACCTCATCCCGAACCTCATGGAGACCGTCAAGGGGTATGCCGCGCACGAGCGCGGCGTGTTCGAGCAGGTGGCGCAGGCTCGTTCGGCGGCGGCCGGACCGACGTCGGGGCCCGCGGACCAGGCCGCGAAGGAGAACCGGCTGACGCAGGCGCTGGGTCGGCTCTTCGCGGTCGCCGAGGCGTACCCGCAGCTCCGTGCGAGCGAGAACTTCGGGCAGCTCCAGGCCGAGCTGACGAACACCGAGGACCGCCTCGCGGCCGGGCGGCGCTTCTACAACGCGAACGTGCGCACGCTGAACACGAAGGTCGAGACGTTCCCGCCCAACGTCGTCGCGAGGATGTTCGGGTTCGGGCGCGCGGAGTACTTCGAGGTCGACAACCCGGCGGTCCGCGCGGCACCGCGCGTCGACTTCCAGGGGAACGGTCCGATCATCGATCGCTGACGGGTCGCCGGCGAGCGGCAGGACGACGGGCGAGGGGCGGTGTGCCGGGAGGCGTGCCGTCCCTCGCGGCGTCCCGGTCAGCGCCGGGTGTGACCCCGCGCACACAAGATTAGGTTTACCTTGCTTTAGTGAGGCTCGCCTTATATGGTCCCGGAGGCGATGGTCGAGCGACCTGTCGCCGTGCGTCGCCACCGCGGGCGGCCCTGGACTTCACGGGAGACCGAGTGCTCATCACGCAACGAGGAGGGCGCCGCCGCGCCCTTGCCTCACTCCTGACCGGAGCGCTCGTCGCCGGTCTCACCTTCGCCGGGGTCGCCCCCGCCGGCGCCGCCTCGGACACCGTCACGGTGTCGGGCGGCAGCGCCACCTGGAACTTCACCGACGGCTGGACGAGCTACGTCACGGGCCCGATCGCCAAGGGCAGCGTCACCCCGGCCCTGGTCGACGGGAAGTCGGTCTACCAGCCGGCCGCCGGGTCGTTCGACGCGAGCACCGGTGAGGGGACCGTCACCTTCGGCGGCTCGACGAAGTACTCGGGCCACGACGGCCTCCTCGACCTCACGATCTCCGACCTCCGGCTGCGCCTGACCTCGGAGACGTCGGGCCGGCTCACGGCGGACTTCGGTGGCACGGCCGCCACCGGGAGCAAGGACGACGTCACGATCGCCGACGTCACGATCGCCCCGACGCGCAACGGTGACAAGCTGACGCTCGTGGCGAACGGGAAGATCGCCGACGGTCTCCAGAACGTCTCGAGCTACTTCGCCGACTACCCCGGCACGCCGATGTCGACCCTGACCGCGACGTTCGACGCCCCGGTCCCCGTGGCGCCCGCGACGGCGACGACCACGACGCTCGGGGTCTCCCCGGCGGGCACCTCGGTCGAGGGCACGGCGGTCACGCTGAGCGCGACGGTCGCACCGTCCGCCGCGGGAAGCGTCGAGTTCCTCGACGGGACCACGCCGCTGGCGACGGTCCCGGTGTCCGACGGCGTCGCTCTCCACTCGGTCGCGGCTCCGGTCGTGGGGGCGCACAGCTTCACGGCCCGCTTCACGCCGGCCGACACCGCGGCGTTCTCGGCGTCGACCTCGGCAGCCGTCGCGCACACCGTGACGGCCAAGCAGGTCGACCCGCCGGCTCCGGTCGCAGACCCCAAGGTCTCGGTCACGCCGAGCACGGACGTCGACCCGGCGGTCGCGAACACCTTCGAGGTCTCCGGGACCGGGTTCGTCGGCGCGGGCGCGAAGTACGGCGCGTACGTCCTGCTCGGCGAGACCTCGGTCTGGTCGGGCGGATCGGCGCTGCCGGGGGCGGGCTGGCTCAAGCAGGTGTTCGTACCGGCCGCGCAGGTCAAGGACGGCGCCTTCACGACGCAGATCGTGATC
This sequence comes from Oerskovia sp. 140933, assembly GCF_059651515.1. NCBI lineage: Bacteria > Bacillati > Actinomycetota > Actinomycetes > Micrococcales > Cellulomonadaceae > Oerskovia > Oerskovia sp. 140933. Next base: position 18,933 of record NZ_JAMXIO010000008.1, on the reverse strand, counting down.
CCCGCGGGCACGCTCGACGCGACGAAGTCCTACCAGGTGGCCACCTCGGCCGCCCACGGCCTCTCGATGACCGACCGCACGCTCGACACGTTCACGCCCGTCACGCTCCAGGGCGCCGAGCCCCCGGCTCCGGTGTTCGTGCCGGAGGTGGAGGTGTTCGCTGCTGATGGCAAGACTGCTCTGGGGAGCACGGTGGTGCGTCCTGGTGACGTGGTCGTGGTGAAGGGTGTCGGGTTCGATCCGGCGTCGAACGTGGGTGGGCGTGGGGTGCCGATCCCGGCGGGCCTGCCGCAGGGCACGTATGTGGTGTTCGGGTCGTTCGCGAAGGAGTGGCAGCCCTCGGTGGGTGCGCCGTCGTCGGCTCGTCGGGTCGGTGCGCAGGCGTGGGCTCTGGCGGGTTCGGTGCTGGAGCAGGTTCCGCCGGCGTTCCAGGAGACGGTGCGCAAGCAGTGGGTGGACATCGCTGCGGACGGTTCGTTCACGGCTCGGTTGACGTTGGGTGAGCTCGAGGCGGTCGAGGGTGGGTCGTTCGGGGTCTACACGTATGCCGCTGGTGGTGTGAAGAACGCTGCGCAGGAGATCGGCGTCCCGGTCGCTTTCACCAACGCTCCGGCTCCGGTGTTCGTGCCGGAGGTGGAGGTGTTCGCTGCTGATGGCAAGACTGCTCTGGGGAGCACGGTGGTGCGTCCTGGTGACGTGGTCGTGGTGAAGGGTGTCGGGTTCGATCCGGCGTCGAACGTGGGTGGGCGTGGGGTGCCGATCCCGGCGGGCCTGCCGCAGGGCACGTATGTGGTGTTCGGGTCGTTCGCGAAGGAGTGGCAGCCCTCGGTGGGTGCGCCGTCGTCGGCTCGTCGGGTCGGTGCGCAGGCGTGGGCTCTGGCGGGTTCGGTGCTGGAGCAGGTTCCGCCGGCGTTCCAGGAGACGGTGCGCAAGCAGTGGGTGGACATCGCTGCGGACGGTTCGTTCACGGCGCGGTTGACGTTGGGTGAGCTCGAGGCGGTCGAGGGTGGGTCGTTCGGGGTCTACACGTACGCCGCTGGTGGTGTGAAGAACGCTGCGCAGGAGATCGGCGTCCCGGTCGCCTTCACCAACGCCCAGGCCCCGGCCCCCCTGACCGTCACGCCGGGGGCGTCGTCGGTCAAGGCCGGCGAGAAGCTCTCGCTCACCGTTGCCGGCCTCGGTGCCGGCGACAAGGTCTCCTCGGTCCTCCTGGGCGGAGCGCCCGCGTCGTTCACCGTCAACCGCGGCGCCGTCTCGGTGACCGTCCCCGCCGACCTGGCGCCCGGCCAGCTCGCCGTCAAGGTCGTGAGCGAGCTCGGCGCCTCGGGTCAGACGACCGTGGAGGTCGTCGGCAAGCCGGCCGCTATGCAGGTCGGCAGCCTCCGGTGGGGGGTCAAGGAGAGCTTCCGTAGCTACATCACGGGGCACATCGCCCAGGGTGGTGCCGTGGCGTCCGACGGCGCGACGGTGGTGGACGGCCTGTTCGGGTTCGGCCAGGTGGTCGGGGGGACCTGGCAGCCCGGGTCGACGACCGGCTCGGTGGACTACGACGGCAAGATCGCCTTCTCCGGTCACGGCGGCCTCCTCAACCTGACCCTGGCGAACCCGTCCGTGGTCGTGGGCAAGGACGGCAAGGGGACCCTCGTCGTCGACGTGCGTTCCGCGAACCTCGACGGGACGACGTTCGACGCGCTCGACGTCCCGTTCGCCTCGCTCGTGCTCGGGAAGGCCACGGTCCTGTCGGACGGTGCGGTGTCCTACCGTGACGCCGCGGCGACGCTGACCGCGGAAGGCTCGCAGGCCTTCTCCGACTTCTACCCCGCCGGCGAATCCCTCGACCCCGTCTCGTTCGTGATGGGTGCGGGCGCCGCCCCGACCGACGGAAACGGCAACGGCAACGGTGGCACGATCGGCAACCCCGGGACCGGCACGGGCACCAAGCCCCTCGACCCCACGGTGGCGACGCTGTCGACCTACCAGGTGGTGCCGGGCGGCCAGGTGACCATCAGCGGCGTCGGGTTCGGCGCGAACGAGACCGGCCTGACGTCGATCATCCGGTCGACGCCGCGGACCCTGGCGACCGGCATCACGGCCAACGCCGGTGGTGCGGCGTCGGCCACGGTCACGATCCCGGAGGACCTCGAGCCGGGCGAGCACACGCTCTCGCTCGAGGGTGCGAACCACAAGGTGTCCGCGGCCATCACGGTCACGGGCCCGGTCACCTCGGTCGACGCCCCGGGCGGTGCGACGGCTGCCACGCAGTGCTTCGCGCAGGGCGTCAACGGCGCGACCCTGAGCTGGGGCGTGAGCGATCCCTTCCGCGCGTACATCGCGGGGCCGATCGCCAAGGGCTCGGTCTCGACGAGCGGCGTCCGCGACAACGGGTCGTCGTACACGTGGAGCGGCGGCAAGGGGTCCTTCAACACGGACCTCGGCAAGGGGCGGACGGCGTTCGGCGGCTCGGTGCAGTTCACGGGCCACGCCGGGATCCTCGACCTGAAGATCTCGAACCCGCGGGTCCAGGTCGACGGCAGCACCGGCACGCTCGTCGTCGACGTGGTCAGCAGCGACATGGAGGGCAACAAGTCCACGAGCAACGGGGTCGCGTTCGCGAGCCTGAACCTGGCGGGCAAGAAGTCGACCTCCGGCAGCACCGTCACGTGGACCGGTGCACCTGCCACGCTGACGGCCTCGGGCGCCAAGGCGTTCGCGGGCTTCTACGAGGCGGGCACCGCGCTCGCCCCCGTGACGTTCAGCTTCCCGATCGGGGGTGACGTCGAGTGCGACGCGTTCTCGGGTCTCGCGGACACCGGGACGGACGCGAGCACGCTCGCGGCCCTCGCCGTGCTGTTCGTCCTGGGGGGCGCCGGGCTCGTCGTGGCGGGCAACCGCCGTCGGGCACGCGCCGACGCCTGACGAACCTCCTGCACGACCGCGGGCGGGGTCGGGACCTGTCGAGGTCCCGGCCCCGCCCGTCCGTCTAGGCGGGGGACTCCGCGCTCACGGCGAGCAGCGGCCGGTAGCGGTTCTCCGGGCGCCCGGCCGACCCGTAGCGCGGGTTGACCTCGGCCTGGCCGAGGGCCACGAGGTGCTCCAGGTAGCGGCGGGCGCTCACACGGGACATCCCCGTGGCCTCGGCCACGTCGACGGCGGACGCGTCGACCGACGTGCCCGTGCAGACGTCGAGGAGCGCGCCGACGACGAGCTCCAGGCTGCGGTCGGAGAGCCCCTTGGGAAGCTGCGGGCTCTCGTTGCGGGCCTGACGGACCAGGCGGTCCACGGTGGCCTGGTCGAGCGCGCCGTCGGTCGCGCGGACCTGGGCTCGGAAGCGGACGACCTCGTCGAGCCGTCCGCGCAGCACGGCCGCGGTGAACGGCTTGACGAGGTAGTGCTGCACGCCGCCCGCCATGGCGCGCCGGACGCTGTCGAGCTCGCGCGCCGCGGTGGTCGCGATGACGTCCACGGGAGGCCCGGGTCGGCGGCGGAGCTGGTTCAGGACCGCGAACCCGCTGGTGTCCGGCAGGTAGATGTCGAGCAGGACCAGCTCGGGTTCGAGCACCGAGATGGCCCGCACCGCCTCTGCCCCGGTGCGCGCCTCGCCCACCACGACGAAGCGCGGGTGGCTCTCGACGAACCCCCGGTGGAGGCGGGAGACGAGGGGGTCGTCCTCGACGATCAGGGTGCGAAAACGGTCGTCTGTGGTCATCGGTGTGCCGTCCCGGTCAGTGGTTCGAGGGACGCCCCCGCGGGGGCGTCCGTGGAGGGGCGCACGGGCAGCGTCAGCGTCAGGCGCGCGCCGCCGAGCGGTGAGGTCGTGAAGCCGACGGCGCCGCCGCGTCGGGCGACGACCCGTCGCACGAGGGCGAGCCCGATGCCGCGCGCGGTTCCCGCGTCGGTCCCGGGCGTCGGGCGGGGCGGTGGTGCAGGAGGGTCGCTGTGGCGCAGGGCGTCCCACCGGCCCGACGACGTCGCGTCCGTGCCCGGTCGGGGTACCCGGCGGACGGGTCGGGTCGCCAGGGCGCCCGCGTGCTTGGTGCTGAAGCCGGGCCGGAAGACCGCGGCGCGCAACGCCGTCGGGACTCCCGGTCCGTCGTCGTCGACGACGACGGCGAGCTCCTCGGCGTCCTCCAGGACGAGGACCTGGACGGTGCCTCCCGGCCCGGCGGCGTCGATCGCGTTGTCGATCGTGTTGCCGAGGATGGTCAGGACGTCCTGCTGGAGGCTCGTGGCCTCGGGGGAGCAGGGGGCGTCGAGGACCGAGCACGGGTCGACCTCGAGGTCGATCCCGCGCTCGCGTGCCGTGGTCGCCTTGGCGAGGAGCAGGGCGGCGACCTGCGGGCTGTGGACGCCCGGGGCGATCGCGCTCGCCGTGAGCAGCCCCCCGTGCCCCGCCCGCTCGATGAACGCGACCGCCTCGACGTGCTGACCCAGCTCGAGCAGCCCGGACACGACGTGCAGCTTGTTCGCGAACTCGTGGGACTGCGCGCGCAGCGCGTCGGTGAGGTCGCGGGCGCCGTCGAGGTCCTGCAGGAGGGCGTGCAGCTCGGTGTGGTCGCGCAGCACGAGCACAGCGCCCACGGCGCGTCCGTCGACCGTGGCCGGGTTGGCGCGGGCGAGGAGCACGCGCTCGCCCGCGAGGAGCAGCTCGCCGCTCGAGTGGTCGCCGGGCCGGTCGGCGAGCTCGAGGAGCTGGCCGTCGAGCACGTCGGTCGCGAGCGAGCCGACCGGCGCCTCGCCGGGGCCGAGGCCCAGGAGGCGACGTGCCTCGTCGTTGACGAGCGCGACCCGCCCGGTGCGGTCCAGGGCCACGACGCCCTCGCTGATGCCGTGGAGCATGGCGTCGCGCGTCTCGAGCAGCGACGAGATCTCCTCCGGCTCGAGCTTGAAGATCCGTCTGCGGACCAGCCGGGTCACCCACCAGGCGCACACGACGCCGCCGGCCGCCGCCGTCCCGAGCGCGAGGAGCAGGCCGTCCAGGTCCTCGCGGAAGTCCGCGTGCAGGTGCGCCTCGAGGATGCCGACCGAGGCCGAGCCGATCACCGTGCGGCCCGACCCGTCGTAGATCGGCACCTTGACGCGCCACGACTCGCCCAGGGTCCCGGTCTGGGTCCCGATGTACGTCCCCCCTGCCAGGGGGACGGACGGGTCGGTGGACACACGCTCCCCGATGCGATCGGCGTTGGGGTGGGACATGCGGATGCCGTCGTCGTCGGTCACGACGACGTAGGTGACGTCCGAGGCCGCACGGATGACCTCGGCGATCGGCTGGATCGTGGCCGAGGGATCGGGGCCGGCCAGCGCGTCCCGGATCGCCGGCAGCCGCGCGACGGACTGGGCCACCCCGGTCATCCGGTCCAGGTACGCATCGCGAAGCTGCCGCTCCTGCAGGGTGCCCGCGACCACGCCGGCGGCCGAGACCACGGCGAGGACGATCACGACCTGCAGCAGGAGCAGCTGAACCCTGAGCGGCATTGCCCATCCCACGGGACCAGTGTGCCCCAGGCCACAGTGGGTGTCCGCCACCCGGACGCAGAACCGGGACGTTCCCGTGACCTGGCACCGGAAAGTCGCGTGACCACAACGACCACAACCTCCAATACGACCTCAGCGACCGCAGGAGGCCTGGGCGCTCCTAGGCTCCGCTGCACACCGAGGCCCGCGACTGCGTCGTCACGAGGCCCGCTCAAGGAGGAGAAATGGCACCCGTCGTCAGCCCGCGCCGCGGGCACAGCACCAGCGGACCGGTACGTCGTCGCCTGGTCGGCGCAGCAGCACTCACCAGCCTCGCCCTCGCCCTCGGCGCGTGCGGCGGACTGGCCTCGGGCGGTGACGCCCCCGCGGCCGGGGGGAGCGACAAGCCGGCCGCCGTGGGCCTGGCCTCGCTCGACATCATCGTCCCCGCGGACCCGGGTGGTGGCTGGGACCAGACGGGCCGCGCGCTCCAGAAGGAGCTGCAGGGCACCGGGCTCGCCAAGACCGTCAACGTGACCAACGTGGGCGGCGCCGGGGGGACCAACGGCCTGGCCTCCCTCGCGAACGTCACCGACCCCGACACGCTCATGGTCACCGGGCTCGTCATGGTCGGCGCGGTCGAGACCAACAAGTCCCAGGCCCGCATCGAGGACACCACGCCGATCGCCCGCCTGACCGAGGAGCCGCTCGTCATCGTCGTCCCGGCCGGGTCCAAGTACCAGACGCTCGAGGAGCTCGTGGACGACATCGTCGCGAACGGCAAGAGCGTCACGGTGACCGGGGGGTCGGCCGGCGGCGCGGACCACATCCTCGCGGGGATGCTCCTCAAGCAGGCCGGGGTGCCGTCCGAGAAGATCGTCGACACGCTCAACTACATCGCGTACTCGGGTGGCGGCGAGTCCCTCGCGGCGCTGCTCGGCAACAAGGTCAGCGCAGGCATCTCGGGCGTGGGCGAGTACGTCGAGCAGGTCAACGCGGGCACGGTCCGCGCGCTCGCGGTCACGAGCCCCGAGGAGATCGAGGCGCTCCCCGACGTCCCCACCCTCCACGACGCGGGCTACGGGTTCGACCTCACCAACTGGCGCGGCGTGCTCGCACCCGCCGACATCTCCGACGAGGAGCGCGCTGCGCTCGAGGCGGTCCTCACCGAGCTGCACGCGTCCGACGAGTGGCAGGCCACGCTCACGGAGAAGGGCTGGGCGGACGCGTTCCTGACCGGTGCCGACTTCGACGACTACCTGCAGCAGAACATCGTCGACATCCAGACGGTCCTGCAGGACATCGGCCTGGTCTCCTGACATGTCCTCGTCCTCTGTCGTCCCGCCCGGTGATTCCCCCGCACCGGGCGGGGCCTCCTCCCCGGTCGCACCGGCTTCCGGTGCGCCTGCGCGCACGGAGGCCGTGGTGACCGACGAGGTCCCGCTCACCGGCGGGGCCGGACCGTCGAGGGCCGCCGGGGCGCACACCCCGGCGGCCCCCCGGCGGCGCATCGGCGAGTACGTCGTCGTCGCGGTGACGATCGTTCTGGGCGTGTTCGTCATGATCGACGCCGGGACCATCCACGTCCCGGGCTCGACGACCGTCATGGGCCCTCGCGCCTTCCCCTACCTCGTGGGAGGGCTGCTGCTCGCCTCGGGGGTCCTGGTCCTGGTCGGTCTCCTCCGCGGGAGGTTCGGCGAGGAGGACGACGGCGAGGACGTGGACCCGGACGCCTCGACCGACTGGCGCACGGTCGCGCTCCTGGGCTGCATCTTCGTGGTGCACGTCTACACGATCAACATCGCCGGGTGGCCGGTCGCCGCGACCGTGCTGTTCGGCGGGTCGGCGATCGTGCTCGGCGCTCGTCCCTGGTGGCGGGCGATCGTGCTCGGCGCCGTCCTGGGGCTCGTCGTCCAGATCCTCTTCGGCGGCATGCTCGGCCTGTCGCTCCCTCCCGGCCCGTTCCTCGAAGGGGTGAGCTTGTTCCGTGGATAACCTCTCGGCGCTGATGGACGGCTTCGCGACAGTCGTCCAGCCCGCATACCTGCTCTACGCGTTGTTCGGTGTGTTCATCGGGACGGCCGTGGGAGTCCTGCCCGGCATCGGCCCGGCCATGACCATCGCGCTGCTCCTGCCCCTGACGTACTCGCTCGACGCGACCGCCGCGATCATCGTGTTCGCGGGCATCTACTACGGCGGGATGTACGGCGGGTCGACGACCTCGATCCTGCTCAACACCCCCGGCGAGTCCGCCTCGATCGTCACCGCGCTCGAGGGCCACAAGATGGCCAGGCTCGGGCGCGGGGCCGCGGCGCTCGCCACGGCCGCGATCGGCTCGTTCGTCGCGGGGACCATCGCGACCGTCCTCCTGACGCTCGTGGCACCCGTCATGGCGAGGTGGGCGGTCCAGCTCGGCGAGCCGGACTACTTCGCTCTCATGGTCGTCGCCTTCATCACGGTGGGTGCGCTGCTCGGCAGGTCCGTCCCGCGCGGGATGGTCGCGCTCTCGCTCGGTCTGTTCCTGGGCCTCATGGGGACCGACACCCTGACGGGGCAGCAGCGCTTCACGTTCGGCGTCTCCAACCTCGCGGACGGCCTCGACGTCGTGATCGTCGCGGTGGGCCTCTTCGCGGTGGGCGAGGCGCTGTACGTGGCCTCGCGCATGCGGCACGGACCCGTGCACGTCATCCCGGTCGAGAAGGGGTGGCGGAGCTGGATGAAGCCCGAGGACTGGCGCCGCTCCTGGAAGCCCTGGCTGCGCGGGACCGTGATCGGCTTCCCCATCGGGACCATCCCGGCGGGGGGCGCCGACGTGGCGACCTTCCTGTCGTACGCGACCGAGCGCAAGCTCGCGCGCCGGCACAAGGACGAGTTCGGCAAGGGAGCCATCGAGGGCGTGGCCGGCCCGGAGGCGGCGAACAACGCCGCCGCGTCCGGTGTCCTGGTCCCGCTCCTCACGCTGGGGCTGCCCACGACCGCGACCGCGGCCATCATCATCGTGGCGTTCCAGTCGTACGGCATCCAGCCCGGGCCCATGCTCTTCCAGACGCAGACGTCGCTCGTGTGGGCGCTCGTCGCGAGCCTGTACATCGGCAACCTGATGCTGATCGTGCTGAACCTGCCGCTCGTCGGCATGTGGGTCAAGGTCCTGCAGATCCCCCGGCACTACCTGTACGCCGGGATCCTGCTGTTCGGTGCGCTCGGGTCCTACGCGCTGAGCTTCTCGCCGATCGACGTGCTCATCCTGCTCGTGATCGGTGTCGTCGGCTTCTTCATGCGGCGCTACGGCTACCCCGTGGCGCCCATGGTGGTCGGGATGATCCTCGGCCCCATGGCCGAGGACCGCTTGAGGCGGTCGCTGACCATCAGCCAGGGCGACCTCTCCTACCTGGTGACGAGCCCGTTCGCCGCGACCGCCTACGTCTCGATCCTGGTGATCGTCGGCCTGGGGCTGTGGCTCAAGCACCGGGAGAAGCGTGCCAACGCCGAGCTGTCCAGGCTCGGCGAGGAGATCCGTGAAGAGTCCCAGTCGCAGGAGGTGAACTGATGACCGTCGTCCTCGCCTACGCCCCGGGGGAGCTCGGGACCGCCAGCGCGCGCACGGCAGGTCGCGCCGCCGCGCTGCTCGGCGCGCGCGTGGTGATCGTCAACGCCACGCGGGCGGACCGGCTCGTCGACCCGCGGTGGGCCGACGAGGCCGAGCTGGCGCGCGTGATCGAGATCCTCGACGAGGCGCACGTCGACCACGAGGTGCGCCACCTGCGGTCGGGTGCCCTGCCCGCCGACGTCGTCCTGGAGGTCGCGGAGGAGGTCGACGCCGTGCTCGTCGTCGTCGGCCTGCGCCGCCGGACACCCGTGGGCAAGCTCGTGCTCGGCTCGACCCCGCAACAGATCCTGCTGCGGGCGACCTGCCCGGTCCTGGCCGTCAAGGCCTGATCCGCGGCACCCGGACCATCGCCCCGGTACCCCGAGCTGGTCGGGGGGCCGGGGCGGTGCGGTGCCCGGCGGCTCGTCAGCCCGCGCCCGACCGTCAGATGCGGTCGACCGTCAGATGCGGTCGACCAGGTCCGCGATCGAGTCGACGACCTTGCTCGGACGGAAGGGGTAGGTGTCGACCTCGTGGAGCTTGGTCGAGCCGGTCATGACGAGATAGGTGTAGAGCCCGGCCTCGATGCCCGCCACGACGTCGGTGTCCATGCGGTCGCCGATCATCGCGGTCGTCTCCGAGTGCGCGTCGATGCGGTTGAGCGCGGACCGGAACATCATGGGGTTCGGCTTGCCCACGAAGTAGGGCTCGCGCCCCGTCGCGGCGGTGATCATGGCGGCGACCGCGCCCGTCGCGGGCAGCGGCCCCTGCTGGGAGGGGCCGGTCGTGTCCGGGTTGGTGCAGATGAAGCGCGAGCCGCCCAGGATCAGGCGCACGGCCTTGGTGATGGCCTCGAACGAGTACGTGCGGGTCTCGCCCAGCACCACGTAGTCCGGGTCGGACTCGGTGAGGGTGTAGCCGGCCTCGTAGAGGGCCGTCGTGAGGCCGGCCTCGCCGATCGCGTAGGCGCTCCCACCGGGGACCTGGTCGCTCAGGAACTGCGCGGTGGCCAGCGCGGACGTCCAGATCGACTCCTCGGGCACCTCGATGCCCGACGTCGCGAGCCGGGCCCGCAGGTCGCGTGCGGTGAAGATCGAGTTGTTGGTGAGGATGAGGAACGGGCGCTCCTTGTCCCGCAGGGCCCGGATGAACTCCGGGGCGCCGGGGATGGCGTGGCCCTCGTGGACGAGCACGCCGTCCATGTCGGTGAGCCAGCTCTCGATCACGCGGGTCATCGGTGGTCCTCTCCTGGGGTGTGCTCGACGGCGTCCGTCGACGTCTCGGGTCCCGTCGCCGGGGTCGTGGTCTGGTCGTCGGCGGTCCCGGTCCGGGGCTGGTCCTGCGGCGAGGTCGGCCGGGTCTGCGTCGCGGCGGTCGTCACCTCGGAGACGTCCGCGGCCCCTGCGAGGGCTCCCGTCCCCTCGACCGTGACCCGCCGGGACTCCCGGCGCGCTCGCAGCACCTCGATCACCACGGGGATCACGGAGATCGCGACGATGAGCACGAGGATGGTCTCGATGTGGTCGTTGACGAACTGGACGTTGCCGAGCCAGTAGCCGAGGAGGGTCACGCCGACCCCCCAGACGAACGCGCCGACCAGGTTGTAGACCACGAACGTGCGGTAGCGCATGCCGCTCATGCCGGCGGCGACGGGTGCGAAGGTGCGCAGGAAGGGCACGAAACGCGCGAGGATGACGGTCCGGCCGCCGAAGCGCTCGAAGTACTCGTGGGCCTGGTCGATGTACTTGGTCTTCAGGACGCGCGCGTCGGGCTTGAACAGCCGCGGGCCGATCTTGTTGCCGATCAGGTAGGCGAGCTGGTCCCCCAGGAACGCGGCGGCGAAGATCATGCCGCACACGAGCCAGATCGACAGGTTCAGCTCGTCCTGCGCGACCAGGAGGCCTGCGGTGAAGAGCAGGGAGTCGCCCGGCAGGAACGGGAACAGCAGACCGGTCTCGATGAAGACCACGGCCACGATGCCGAACACCGCGTAGACGCCGAAGCGCTCGATGAAGCCGCTGATCATGTTCCGTGCGTCGAGCCAGTCGGGCCCGAGGGCGACCACGTGGCCGCCGTCGACGGCGGAGAGCGTGGTGGCGACGTCAGGCAGCGCTGAGGTCACGAACAGGTCGGTGAGCACGCACCCAGCGTAGTGGGCGGACCGGCGCGAGGGCCCGAGGCCGCGTAGCGCGACGGTGAACATCGTGGGGGGATCGACCGGCCGGGGCGGCCGCCCGGGTGTCGGCGAAGGCCAGGGAGAATGGGACGGTGACCGAACCTTCCGCGCACCGCACGCCGTCCGACGCACCGGGAACGGCCCCGGCCGCCCCGCCCCGCGGCGAGGACGAGGTCGAGGTGGGCGTCGGCCCCTGGCCCGGCGGCCGGGCTGCCTGGCCGACCGACCCGCGCTACGACGTCGACCTCCTGGAGCACGGCGACCGCCGCAACGTCGTGGACGCGTACCGGTACTGGACCGTGGAGGCGATCGTCGCGGACATGGACGCGCGCAGGCCGCGGGACCGGCGCCTGCACGTCGCGATCGAGAACTGGGGGCACGACCTCAACATCGGCTCGGTCGTGCGCACGGCGAACGCGTTCAACGCCGCCGGGGTGCACATCGTGGGGCGACGCCGCTGGAACCGTCGCGGCGCCATGGTCACGGACCGCTACCAGCACGTGAGCCACCACCCGCAGGTCGAGGACCTGCTGGCGTGGGCCGCGGGCGAGCACGACGGCGCGGGCGTCCCGGTCATCGGGATCGACAACGTCCCGGGCTCGATCCCGATCGAGGGCTACGCGTTCCCGCCCGAGTGCGTCCTGCTGTTCGGGCAGGAGAGCACCGGTCTGTCCGCCGAGGCGCGCGCGGCGAGCCGCGACGTCCTGCACATCACCCAGCACGGGTCGACGCGGTCGATCAACGCGGGGGCCGCGGCCGCGATCGCGATGCACTCCTGGGCCGTGCAGCACCTGGTCCCGCGCTAGCCGCGCCGGGGTCCCCGCGACGTCCCAACCCGTGGTGGCGTCCGTCCACCTGAGGGACGGACCACACCGCCGGTAGGGATCCATGACAAAATCATGGGGATAACAGGGCGCGCGGCAGTGTCGTCGGCACCCACCTCCTTCCGTCATTGGAGTTCTGCAGATGGCTATCGCAACCCCCGAGGTCTACGCCGAGATGATCGACCGCGCGAAGGCAGGCAAGTTCGCCTACCCCGCCGTCAACATCACGTCGTCGCAGACCGTGACCGCCGCCATTCAGGGCTTCGCCGAGGCCGAGTCCGACGGCATCATCCAGGTCTCCGTCGGTGGCGCCGAGTACGCGTCGGGCTCGACGATCAAGGACCGCGTGACCGGTTCGCTCGCTCTCGCGGCGTACGCGACCGAGGTCGCGAAGAAGTACGACGTGACGATCGCCCTGCACACGGACCACTGCGCCAAGCAGAACCTGGACTCCTGGGTCCGTCCGCTGCTCGCGATCGAGGCCGAGCAGGTCAAGAACGGTGGCCTGCCCACCTTCCAGTCGCACATGTGGGACGGCTCGTCCGTGCCGCTCGACGAGAACCTGATCATCGCCGAGGAGCTCCTCGAGCTCTCGGTCGCCGCGCGCACCATCCTCGAGATCGAGGTCGGCGTCGTCGGTGGCGAGGAGGACGGCCACACGGCCGAGATCAACGACAAGCTCTACACGACGGTCGAGGACGGTCTCGCGACGGTCAAGGCCCTCGGTGCGGGCGAGAAGGGCCGCTACCTGACGGCCCTCACGTTCGGCAACGTGCACGGCGTCTACAAGCCGGGTGCGGTCAAGCTGCGTCCGTCGATCCTCGCGGACATCCAGAAGGCCGTGGGCGACGCCATCGGCAAGGAGAACCCGTTCGACCTGGTCTTCCACGGCGGCTCGGGCTCGACGCTCGAGGAGATCACCGAGGCCGTGGACAACGGCGTCATCAAGATGAACATCGACACGGACACGCAGTACGCGTTCACGCGTCCGGTCGTCGACCACATGTTCCGCAACTACGACGGCGTCCTGAAGATCGACGGCGAAGTGGGCAACAAGAAGGCCTACGACCCGCGCGCCTGGGGCAAGCTCGCCGAGGCCGGCATGGCTCAGCGCATCGTCGAGGCGTCGCAGCAGCTGCGTTCCGCGGGCCAGAAGATCCGCTGAACCTGGTGAGCCGCCCACCCGGGCGGTGATCCCGGTGGGCGTGTCCCACCACCTGGAGTGCCAGCAGGCCCCGGTCCGAGTCGGACCGGGGCCCGCTGCGTCCGGGGCTGCGACGCGTGCCGCGACGGCAGGTGCGCCCACGGCGGGCCCGACGGCGGAGCGCCCGCCGGGCGGTCGTCCTCAGCGGTCGGTGCGCGGGACGCGACGGCCGCCGTTGAGGTGCGTGACGCCGTCGGGCAGGTCGAAGCCGGGGTCCTCGTCGACGATGTCGAGCATGTCCCCGATGCGCGTGACCTCGAGCAGGAACCGCACGGTCGGCGGTGCACGCAGCACGCGGACGCGGTGCGGGCCGCGGGTCGCGAGCCGGGCGAGGAACGCCACGCCCGAGGAGTCCATGAAGGTCACGTGGTGGGCGTCGATCTCGACGGGCAGGCCCGTGGCCTCGGCGTCGGCCGTCGCGTCGAGGAGGTCGGCGCCGAGGTCGGCATCGATCTCACCTGACAGGACGATCCGTGCCCGGGTGGCACCGACGATGACGTGGACGCTCGCCGGATCGGCCTGGTCCGTCACGACGCCGCTCTCGCCGATCTCGGGGTCTTCGGGCTCGCTACCAGCCGTGGTGTTACCGTCGCGCACGTTGCTCCTCCCAGCGTGGACCGGACCCGCACAGGTCTCGGAGATCACCAATCTACGGTTGAATGTCCACTCGGGACAGTAACGCGCTCACGGCAGTGTCGTTCGGAGGTGGAAATGGTCAGCTCGTCGAGCCTCGGTCTGGGCTCCTGGGGCCATGGTCCGCGTACCGGTGGCGCGCCGCTACCGGACGGCGGCGTGGAGCTCCTCTCGCTCGCGGTGCAGCGCACGGGCATCGCGGCGTTCCTGCTGGGTCCGGCGTCCGTGGGGATGCCCGTCCTGTGGGTCAACGAGGCGTTCAGCAGGCTCACCGGCTTCTCGACCGACGAGGTCGTGGGGCACCGCCCGCAGTTCCTGTCGGACCTCCTCGCGGACCGGGCCGAGGCCGACCTGTTCCGTGCCGGGGTCCTCGAGGGCCGCGAGGTCCGCAGGACGGTCCGGAGCGAGCGTCAGGACGGGAGCCTGCTGTGGGTCCAGCTCACGCTGTCGCCCGTCGACGAGGTCGGGGGAGAGGTCGGGCACTGGGCCGGGTCCATGGTCGACATCACCGAGCACGTGGACCGCTCCGCGTCGCAGCTCGCGTCGCTCGAGCTCGAACGGCGCAAGCGGGCCGGTCTCGCGATCATCACCGAGACGTCGGACCTGCTCAACGACCTGGACTACCCCCTCGCGCTGCGGGAGATCTGCGACGTCCTCGAGGGGGCGCTCGTGGAGTGGGCCGGCTTCTACATGAACGACGACGGGCTGCGCTTCGCGGAGGGCATCGACACCACGACCCCCCCGAGCGGGCGCGGGCAGCGTCACGGCCGGTACATCGCGGACGGCGCGGGCGTCGTGGAGGGCGCCATGGGCCAGACCGACGCGCTCGGCGACGCGACGGGACCGGCCCTCCTGGTCCCGGGGACCGTGATCGACCTGCGGGACACCGTGCAGGACCTGCTCGACGGTCGGATCGAGGGCCCCGTCCGGCTCGACCTGTCGGCCGAGTACCCGCAGTGGTCCGCCTCGGGCTGGCTCAGCCGTGACGTCCGGCAGCGGACCTCGACGCTCGCGGGCGCGCCGCGAGAGGTCGTGCTCCATGCGATCGCAGGCCGTCGGCGTGTCCTGGGCCTGCTCGCGACGAGCGGCCTGCCGGTGTCGGCCGGGGCGGTGTCGGACCCGGAGAGCTCCGAGGCGGTGCTGCGGACCCTCGCACGACGCGCCGGACTCGCGATCGACAACGTGCGTCTCTACGCCCGCGAGCACCGGCTCGCGGAGACGTTGCAGCGCGCGATGCTGCCCGAGCAGGCCGACGTGACCGGGCTCGACGTCTGGACGTACTACGCCCCCAACTCCGAGCACGCCCAGGTGGGCGGCGACTGGTACGACGTCCTGCAGATCACGCCCGACGTCGTCGGGCTCGTGATCGGTGACGTCGTGGGCCACGACGTCGAGGCCGCGGCGGCCATGGGGCAGCTCCGGTCGGTCGTGCGTTCGTACGCGTACGAGCTGACGACGCCCGGCCCCGTCCTGGAGCGGGTCGACCAGCTCGTGGTCGGGATGCGCATCCCCCGGTCGGCGAGCCTCGTCTACGCGTCCCTCGTGCGGCACGGCGAGCAGCCCTCGCCGGAGGACGTCGCCGACGACGCCGGTCCCGACGAGGGCCCCGGCGCCGCCGACGGTCCGGGGGAGCGGTCCGCGGAGCGGTGGACGATCGAGTACTCGCGCGCGGGGCACCTGCCGCCGCTCCTGCTCCGCGACGGCGAGGTCACGCAGCTCAACGAGGCAGGCGGGTCGCTCGTCGGGTTCGGCGTCGGCGAGCGCGCGACGGGCCGGGCCGAGCTCGCGCCGGGCGACGTGCTGCTCTTCTACACCGACGGGCTGATCGAGCGCCGCGACCGCGCGCTGCGCGTCGGGCTCGACGCCCTGGTCGAGGCCACCCGGGCCATCACCGCGATCGACTCGGCGGGGATCGGCGAAGAGCTCCTCTCACGGCTCGCGGACGCCCCCGAGGACGACGTCGCGCTCGTCGTGGTGCGCGTGCCGGACCCCGTGACGGACCCCGTGACGTCGGCGCTGAGCCCGCGCAGCCGGCGTTGGCTCCTGCCGAGCGAGCCCGCGTCGATCGGTCGCGCGCGCCACGCGGTCCTGCGCACGTGCCAGGCGTGGGACCTCGGCGACAGCGCCAACGCGGAACTGGTCGTGTCCGAGCTCGTCGCGAACGGTGTCCTGCACGGGTGGGGGCACCTGGCGCTGCGCCTGTTCGACACGGGAGACGGCCTGCGGGTCGAGGTCGAGGACTCCAACCCCGCACCTCCCGTGTCGACGGACGGCCACGCCCACCGCATGGGCGGGTTCGGGATGCAGATCGTCGAGCGCCTCGCGGACTGGGGCTGGCGCCCGGCCGGGTCGGGCAAGCTCGTGTGGGCCCGGCTGCGCCCCGTGGCGGAGCGTCGGGCGGCGTCGGCCGAGGGCTGAGGCACCGTCCGGGCAGGGGACGTCCGGGATCGCCCAGGAGGGAGGCCCGGACCGCGGCGGAGGGCGCCGCGCGGTGCGTCGGGTCAGGCCGAGGCGCTCACGGGCGGGTCGCACCGGTGGTCGGCGTCGATGCGGAACAGGTCGAGCGCGCCGCAGACCTCCAGGACGAACAGGTCACGGTCGTCGCAGCCGCGCAGCACCGTCGCCCCGCCGCGCTTGCGACCGGAGTCGGCGAGCGAGATGAGGAAGGCGGCGCCCGTCGAGTCCATGAAGGTCACGCGGCACATGTCGATCACGAGGAGCTGACGGCGCAGGCCGACGACGCGGGCTGCGATCTCCGGGAACTGGTCGCGTTCCGCGAGATCGAGGTCCCCGGCGATGACGAGCGTGGTCGTCGCGGGGGACGTGGAGATCTCGATCATGACCATGACTCTAGGCTGCGCGGCCCTCGCTTGCACATGCGCTCGTCAGAGGCCTGCGAGAATCGCTGGATGTCTCACGCACCCACGCACCGCAACCTCCTCGGCGGACCCGACCCGGTCCGTCTCCCGGCCGACCCCGACGTCGCCGCGGCGACCGCCCGGGGGGACGACCCGGTCGAGCTCGCCCGCACGTTCCCTGCCTCGTCGCTGCCCTGGGCGCTCCTCGCCGAGGCCGCGCTGCGCGACGGCGATGAGCGCTCCGTCGTCACGGCCTACGCGTTCGCCCGCACCGGCTACCACCGCGGCCTCGACGCGCTGCGTCGTGCCGGGTGGCGTGGGCAGGGCCCGATCCCGGCCGACCACGAGCCCAACCAGGGCTTCCTGCGGGCCCTGCTCGCGCTGTCCCGCGCGGCGTCGCTCATCGGCGAGGACGGCGAGGCCGAGCGCTGCGCCCAGTTCCTGGTGGACTCGGGCACGTCGGTCGACGAGGTCGCGGCGCTCGCGGGCTGACGCCCGTCCGCCCGCCCCGCGCGGCCTGCCCGGGCCCTCCCGACCGCCGCCCGACGACGTCACGCACGCTGCGCCGTCGGGCGGCGGGAGGGCGCGGGGTGGGCCGAGGGGCCCGCCGAGGTCAATGACAGGTAAACTCGTCCAGGCTTCCGGGTGACTGCCGCCCGGACGCGCCTCGGGCCCTGCGCAGGACCCGTTGGCGGCACGCGCCGTGCGTCGACCCCCGGTCGATGGTGCGCGGCGGTCGTCCGTCGACCGGACAGTCCTGGCGTACGTGCCGGTCGGTGCCGGTCCGTGACCCGGTCCGAGGAACAGGCAGTCTGAAAGTGGGGAATCCATGCCAGGCGTGGTGCTCATCGGTGCCCAGTGGGGCGACGAAGGCAAGGGCAAGGCGACCGACCTCCTCGGGTCGCGGGTCGACTACGTGGTCAAGTTCAACGGCGGCAACAACGCCGGGCACACGGTCGTCATCGGCGACGAGAAGTACGCCCTGCACCTGCTGCCCTCCGGCATCCTGTCGCCGGGGGTCACCCCCGTCATCGCGAACGGTGTCGTCGTCGACATCGAGGTGCTCTTCCAGGAGCTCGACGACCTGATCTCGCGCGGCGTCGACGTCTCGCGCCTGCTGGTCTCCGGCAGCGCCCACGTCATCGCGGGCTACCACCGCACGATGGACAAGGTCAGCGAGCGCTTCCTCGGCAAGCGTCGCATCGGCACGACGGGCCGCGGGATCGGGCCGGCGTACGCCGACAAGATCAACCGCGTCGGCATCCGCATGTGGGACCTCTTCGACGAGAAGATCCTCGCGGAGAAGATCGAGGGCTCGCTCGACCAGAAGAACCACCTGCTGGTCAAGGTCTACAACCGTCGCGCGATCACGGTCGACGAGACGGTCGAGGAGCTCCTCGCCTACGCCGACCGGGTCAAGCCGATGGTCGCGGACACGTCGCTGATCCTCAACCAGGCGCTCGACGCGGGCAAGAACGTCCTGTTCGAGGGCGGCCAGGCCACGATGCTCGACGTCGACCACGGCACCTACCCGTTCGTGACGTCGTCGAACGCGACCGCGGGCGGCGCGGTGACGGGCTCGGGCGTCGGCCCCACGAAGATCTCGTCGGTGATCGGCGTCATCAAGGCCTACACGACCCGGGTGGGCGAGGGTCCGTTCCCCACCGAGCTCTTCGACGAGATGGGCGAGTACCTGCTCAAGACCGGTGGCGAGTTCGGTGTGACCACGGGTCGCGCGCGTCGCTGCGGCTGGTACGACTCGGTGATCGCCCGCTACTCGAGCCGCATCAACGGCATCACGGACCTGGTCGTGACCAAGCTCGACATCCTCACGGGCATCCCCAAGATCCCGGTGTGCGTCGCGTACGACGTGGACGGCGTCCGCTACGACGAGATGCCCACGGACCAGACGGCGTTCCACCACGCCAAGCCGATCTACACCGAGTTCGACGGCTGGACCGAGGACATCTCCGGCTGCCGGACGTTCGAGGACCTGCCGGCCAACGCGCAGGCCTACGTGCGCTCGCTCGAGGAGCTCTCGGGGGCTCGGGTCTCCGCGATCGGGGTCGGTCCGTCGCGCGACGCGATCATCCCGCTGCACGACCTGCTGCACTGAGCCGTCCGCCAAGGACCTCACGCTGACGACCGAGGGCCCCGCGCCCGCTCGCCCCAGGGCGGCGGCGCGCGGGGCCCCCGGGCGT